>NZ_MKTO01000007.1:0-150705 GCF_001897665.1 Legionella sp. 39-23
AAGATAAAAAAAATTGCTTTCGGCAAATAACCTGTAAAATGTAATAATTTCTTCCTTTGATAAAAGATGCGCCTATTTTAATCTTAGATGAAGCCACAAGTTCGCTGGATTCTTTAACTGAAAAACTGATCCAAGAATCATTACACATTGCAATGAGTAACCGAACAGTTCTCGTGATTGCCCATAGATTATCAACCATTTTATCTATGGATGATATCTTGGTTATGGACAATGGTAAAATTATCGAAATGGGCAACCATAAACAACTAATCGATGCCGGCGGTTTTTATAACAGACTACGGAATGCTCAAAGCGGACATAGTTTTATTTAAAATAGAATAAGAGGATTCAGCAGTAGAGAGGACGGTCCGGGACGTAAAATTATGCAAATTGAATATTGCTCAAAGGGGGCCGTCCCCATTTGTTCTCGTGTATGAAGAAATGAGCATTAATAAGGACACAAAAACCAAGTGCTCTCTTCTCCTTGAAAAGCTTGCCTGATTTGAGTTATTACCAAGAGATAAGAAATATTTAGACACGTTTTGGTCACAATTTACGAAATAACCAAGTGCCCTAAGGTGGAGAAAATTGAAGTAACTTATTGATTTTAAAACGATATAAATGGCGCGCTCGGAGGGACTCGAACCCCCGACACCTTGGTTCGAAGCCAAGTACTCTATCCAGCTGAGCTACGAGCGCAATGGGGTATGGTTTATGCATTTTGCCAAGGTACATTCTGGTTGATAGTGAAGATGAATAACCAGAATTGGTGGGCCGTGTAGGATTCGAACCTACGACACAGAGGTTAAAAGCCTCCTGCTCTACCACCTGAGCTAACGGCCCTTAAGGCAAAAATATTTTTTAACTGTACTCTAAAACTGGTGGGCCGTGTAGGATTCGAACCTACGACACAGAGGTTAAAAGCCTCCTGCTCTACCACCTGAGCTAACGGCCCTAAAGAGGCTGGAATAATACCGGATTAGCACAGAATTTCAAGTCTTTTTATAATGTTTCATATAATTTTGTTGCTTTTATGGAGCACAAATACTTTTTTTGGGCAAAATTGGCTTAATAAAAAACAGCGTTATTAATATGTTGCGCTTGAGAATGAATGTGTTTTTCTGTGGCCAGTATTGTCCAATTGTGCAATCTTAAGTGCTGAGCAATAGTTGGGGCTTTATCAACTGAGGTAATAAGCAATAAAACATCAGCGCCTAACGCACCACACCCTTTGATTGCTCGTATTCCAGGGTACTTTTTAAACTTATGAATCAATTTTAAACTATGTTCAGCTACCAAATTTAATTCAGTTAACTTTTGATGGTAGTCATTGATGGCCTTAATCAATTTGGGAGAATCAACCTGTTCGAAGGCCTGTTTTGCCTCATCAACTAACAAAGATAAATAATCAATCTGATCTGGTAGGGCCGTGTCTTGCAAATGATGATGCGTTGCAAGCTTCACGCCTGTGTGAATGAGAAAAAACGACAAGTCATGAAAGGGCCAATTGTAGGATTTTATTATTTTCTGCTGCTTATTAATGTACACACATCCTTGTTGTGATTGTGCGATTACATCATACCCACTCGGTTTTAAACCTTTTCCAGTCCAGGACGATTCGTAATAAGCATCAAGCATCTGATTTAAATCAGGCATTGAGTTATTTAAGAAACAATGCGCCAAATAGCTTGCTAAAAATTGTGCACTGGAGGCACCTAAGCCACCTCGACCTGCATAGGGGTCATTCCATAAAAGACCGTGCTCACAATTTTGTTTTAACCACCAATGTCCAGCTGGAGACTCGGGGTGGATTCCAGATAATTCTTTTTGGGTTCTAAGGATGAGTTCAAAACAAGGGGAGGTCGTAAGCAGAAGCGCAGACGCTTCTGCTACCGCAGCATATTCACCTAATAAAAAGGTTTTTGCAGGGATTAACCAGTTCATACTGCAATAGGTGTTTGTCTGATTTTTGCCAGTAAATCATGAGCATTGTTCAGGCTAATTCGTTTATGCAAATCTAGCCATTTTTGCAAATGTTCTTTAAGTAAGGGCATTTCTTTTTCATTGGCTCCCGCAGCCAAGAGCAAATTATCTATATGTAATTTCATGTGGCCTTGAATAATACCTTCGGTACATAATGCTTTAATAGCACCCAAATTTTGTACCAAACCTACCGCGGCAATGACTTGAGATAAGTCATTTGCCGAAGAAATATTCATCATACGCAAACACATTTTAGCCGTTGGATGCAATGAAGTGACACCACCTATGGTTCCTACAATAATTGGTGCGGTTAGTTGCCCCGTAAGTATTCCATCGTGATAGCGCCAACGAGTAATTGCTCTGTATTGTCCATCGCGTGCGGCGTAGGCGTGCACACCTGCTTCAACTGCGCGCCAATCATTGCCGGTTGCAATTAAGACAGGATCAATGCCATTCATTACGCCTTTGTTATGAGTTGCTGCGCGATAAGGATCCATTTCGGCAAAAAGAGATGCTTCATGTAGTTTTTGGCCGAGTTCTGGTTCGATGGTGTGAATAGTCACTTGAGCAGTTGTTAGCTTTTGATCATTCAAGTTAGATAAAATGCACATGGTAACTTCTTCGCCAGTTAACTGCTCTATAGGCGTTTTCAAGTATTCAAGAACTTGATTGATAATGTTAGCGCCCATGGCGTCACAACTATTCATGGTTAAATGAATGACGGCCATGTCGTGCTGATCTTCTCTTTTCAGCTGACGTAATTGAATATCCATGACACCGCCACCACGTTTGACCATGTTTTCAGCGACATCTTTATTCGCTTTATTGATTAGGTATGCGCGATTTTCATGAAAAATCTGAGAAAATTTAGAAAAATCTTTAACTTTTGCCAATTGAATTTGGCCTAAAATGCATTCACCGTGAACCCAGGTTTTTATTTCGCCGCACTGTCTAATCCATTTGGCTGACTTAGATAACGCCGCGATGATGGAGGTTTCTTCAACAGCCATAGGAATCACATAGTCTTGGCCATTAATGTTAAAATTGGTGGCTACTCCTAGAGGAAGCTGAAAATAACCGATGACGTTTTCAATCAGTTTGTCTGCTAAATTCAAGTCTTTGACGCCACCATTTTTAAGAAAACCAATGTCTTCGGAAGTGATTGCCCCTAAGGCTAACAAGCGTTTAAATCGCTCCTCTCGTGAAAGTTTGGAAAAACCACGAAAAAGCTCATCGGTATTAGAAGTTAAAGGCATGCTTTCTCCTTTGAGTAGCCGGCATTAACGCAAGTTTTATAATGCCATGTTTGCGTTGTTCAAATTGGCTGTAGTTGTCTTGCATACCTGAATTTTACTGTATTGAAAAAAATGAAAGCAATTTTATCATAAAACCAGACAGCAAACTACCTGAAAATCTTAAGTTGTATGATTTTGTTTTTATTTGTGTTTGTCTGTATCTGCTTGTTTAGATACCAAAGTATCTATTTCGTCATTTTTAGGTTTATGCATAAAAAATTATCTCATGGTTTTTTTTCTAACAAGGTCTTGTTTTTTTTAATTTAATTGTCCTAGTTTTTCTTTATCAGGGAGTGTAAATTACGCGCATTAAATTGGATTAAATTGTAGGGAGACGTGATGGGAAAAAACACAAAAGAACAAAAGGCTTTTAGTGCAGCTGAAAAGATAAGAACTACATTCATCGATCAATTGAAAAGATGCAAGTCTTTAAAGGAGTTAGAAGGATTTTTAAAAAAATATGAAGAGAAAAAAAGTAAAAGCACAAGAACAGTTAATTTAACCGAGCACCATCAAAAAACTATCAGTGACTTGGACCTAGAGATTGCAGGATTAATCTTAAAATTAAAGCAACGATTTGCACCAGTAACACAAATTGAACCCGTGGCGAGTATTCGTGCACACCATGAAGAAGAGAGAGGCCGTACGGAAGTTTTACCCGTCGCTAAAGAAGAAAGTGAAAAACAACATGTAGGCACTAAAGCCGAAGTAACTGTAGATGCTGCAAGCAAACCTTTAGAAGAACATCCTAAAACTTCTCTTACGATTTCTCGAAGCGGAGAAAAGAGACATAGGCCCGGTCATCAGGGAATGGACAGGAGGGGGCTCTCTAGACCTTCTAGTGTAGAGATTCAGCAATCTGGACATGATTCTGGAAGTGCCAAAAAACATCATAGCCATGTTGATTCGAGAACTAGAAGACATAGAGAAATACACCTTTCTGAAGTTCGTTTAAAATTAAAAACGCTGTATGCGAAAGAGAAAAAATATAAAGAAAAAGCCAAAGAATATCATGGCAAGGATCAAGTAAAAGAAAAGCAATATAAAGAGGCTGAGGCTGCTGCAAGAAGAATTCACCAGAAAATAACCAAATTTTGTAATCAGTACATTCTTGATGGAAATTGGGAATCTTTTAAATTACAAAGTCAAGGTCTACTCAGTAAAGATAGCGCCGATGTAAAAACACTTAAGACACATCGTGGTTGGTGGGAGAAGTTCTTGGACGATCTGGTCGAGCTCATTAATAAAGGGTTTGTTCGTGTTGGTTCTTCAATTCGTGTGGGTGAGTTATCGATATTTAAACCCGCAGCTGACGGAGGAAAGAAAATTGATGCATTAGCCAACACAATAAACTCTGTTCAGCTTCCGTAAGTACTTAATTTTTCTAAAAAAATAAAGTAGTCTGGGTTTTATTTAGTCGTCCGGACTACATTTTTTACCCTACCCGAATAACTTATTCTTGTGTTACCATGTCGAATTGTTTTTGCTCTTAAAGAACATTCACATTATTCTTGAGATTATTTTTCAAAAAAATGACTATGGTACAAAGCAGCGCGCAAATCACTTTTGATAAGGAACTTGCCAGATTTCACTGTATAGGTGCATGGTCTGTTTTGCAAATTGGAAATTTATTAAAAAGATTTAGTGCCGATGATTTGCCCAAGAAAGAAAAAATAGTCATTAGTGGAGAAGGGATTAGTCATTTTGATAGTGCAGGGGCTCTGGCACTCATTAAATGCATTGACATACTAGAACAACAAGAAAATAAGGTCGATCTCAGTCATTTTACTGAAGCACAACAACATCTGGTGGATTTAATTAAATCAAAAAAAGATGCTTTAGATTATCAAATTCCCGCTGAACCGAAAGAGAACATATTTTATCTAGTCGGTAAAGAGTCAGAGAATAAGCTACGTCAAGCAGATGGTCTTCTTAACTTAGTTGGTGATTTAACAACTAAAGTTATCGAAGCTTTTGGCAATTTGCGTCGATTTCAATTGCCGAGCATTATCACAAACATACATTCTACTGGCGTCACTGCGCTACCTATTCTTGCTTTACTTTCCTTTTTGATCGGGGTGGTTTTGGCTTACCAAATGGGGTTGCAATTGCAAACATACGGGGCCAACATCTTTATTGCTTATTTATCTGGAATGGCTGTTTTCCGTGAATTTGCACCGCTCATTACAGCAATTATTGTTGCTGGTCGTACTAGTTCTGCATTTACGGCGCAAATTGGTAGTATGAAACTCAATGAAGAAGTTGATGCGCTGCTCACTATGGGACTTTCTCCTACTGAATTACTCGTGCTTCCTAAAGTGATCGGATTATTGATTGCGTTTCCTTTATTGATTTTTTGGTCTGATATTTTTAGTATTTTAGGAGCAATGATCATGTCCAAAAGTCAACTAGGCATTAGCTTTGTTGATTTTTTACAACGACTAAAGGACTCTGTTGGACTGTCACAGTTGAATTTAGGACTTTATAAAGCACCGGCATTTGCATTGTTAATTGCGTTGGTTGGTTGTTTTCAAGGATTTAGGGTTGAGGCTGGCACGGAAAAAAATATTGGGAGCCAAACTACCAAAAGTGTAGTGCAGGCATTATTTCTGATTATTATTGCGGATGCAATTTACTCAATTATTTATAGCCGGATGCATTTATAGATGAGCGAACCCATTATCGAAATAAAAGGATTAAAGAATTATCTCGGCGGTCAGTGGGTACATTCCGATGTGAATTTGACCGTGGAAAAAGGAGAAATTTTAGCGATCATTGGTGGTTCGGGAAGTGGAAAAACGACGATACTACGTAGCTTGCTGATGTTAATGAAGCCTACGGCGGGTAACATTAAAATATTTGGTCAGGATATTAGCCAACTTGATGTACAGCAATCATCTTCGCTTCGTCGTCGTTGGGGCATGCTTTTTCAGCACAGTGCTCTATTTTCATCAATGAATGTGTTGGAAAATGTCATGTTTCCCATGCAAGAATTTACCAGTCTAGATTATGACTTCATGTATGAATTAGCCTTACTAAAAATCGCTTTAGTAGGGTTGCCTAAAGAGGCGGCAGGTAAGTTACCTTCTGAGTTGAGCGGGGGAATGCAACGAAGAGCAGCAGCGGCACGAGCCATTGCCATGGATCCAGAGTTGTTGTTTTTGGATGAACCGACTACGGGCTTGGATCCATTAAGTGCGAGATTGTTCGATGACTTAATTGTTTTTCTAAGAGATTCATTAAAACTCACTATAGTCATGGTCAGTCATGATATAGAGTCTTTAAAACGAACTACAGATCGCGTAGCCTTTATTGGCGATGGAAAAATTTTAAGTGTTGAGCCAATTAATGATTTAATGAAAAATAAAAATAAAAAAATTGCTGGTTATTTTAGTAAAGTGTAGGCATAACTGGAGACAGAATACTTGGAATCGAAAACCAATTACACCATAGTCGGTGTAGTCGTACTCACATTGTTCGTAGGACTGGTGGCGACCATGTTGTGGTTGTCTGTTGGTTTTAATCAAAAAAAATATACAACTTATACTGTTTACATGCACGAAGCAGCTTCTGGCCTGACGAAAGATGCCTCTGTAAAGTTCAACGGTGTGCAAGTGGGTTATGTAAAAGAAATCAGATTAAATCAAAGTGATCCAAGACAAGTCGAAATTTTATTGAATATTGAAGAAGATACACCAATTACTACCAGTACTTATGCGACATTAAACTCCCAAGGAATTACTGGTGTCAGCTACATTGGTTTAAGCGCAAGTACTTCTGATTTGACTCCAATTCAACAAATGCCCGGCGAACCTTTTCCAGTGATTCCTTCAAAACCTTCGGTCTTTAATCAATTAGATGGCATTTTAAAAAAGGTGTCTGAAGATATAAATACGGTAAGTGCTGAAGCACAACGTCTATTTAACGAAGAAAATGCAAAACATGTACGCCATATATTGGCTAATATCGATCATTTTTCTAAAGATTTGGCAGGTAATGGTAAAAATGTTAATGCTTTTATGGATAATCTTGCCAAGGCAAGTCGTGATTTTCCGCGCATGCTTGATGAGTTGCGAGTTGGGATATCTAAGTTTGAGACTATGGCAGACAGTTTAAGTAAGGCTGGGAATAGCGTATCAAAAACGATGGGATCAGGGAAAAATACGTTGGATAAAATTTCCCAGGAAGCGCTTCCCCCGGCTGTTGTTTTATTAAGAAGATTGAATGCAATTTCTGCAAATTTGGAAAAGGTGAGCAGTGAAATGCGTCAGAACCCTGCGGTGGTTATTCGTGGCAGTAAACCGCCACAACCTGGGCCTGGAGAATAAATGATGAAAAAGTTGACTGTTTTTCTTATAAGTTTAAGCGTGGTGTTGCTTAGTGCATGCTCGCCGGTGAAGGTCTCTGTAAAAAATCAATATCAGTTGAGTGCATACAGTACCAAACAGTTAGCAAAGAATCCGCTGCCGGTTACTTTATTAGTTACCGCACCAGAAGCTGCAGCAGGCTATCAAACCGAACAAATGCTTTATATTAAAAAGCCCTTCGAACTCGAGGCTTTTGCAAAAAATGCATGGGTAAATCCACCGGCAGATATGCTCTATCCCTTGATTCTACAGAGTTTACAACGAGCAAATCTTTTTAAAGCCGTTACGTCCAATGCGTATACTTTGGGTGTAGATTATCGAGTGGATACCCAATTGCTTTCACTTGAGCAAAATTTCCTCAAAAAACCAAGTGTACTAGAGCTTTCGGTCAAAATGGTTTTGACACATGTTAGTGATAATAGAGTGCTTGCTTCGCGGATTGTCAACTTACAGATTCCTTGTCCTAGTGATACTCCTTATGGTGGTGTCATTGCAGCCAATAAGGCAACACAATTGTTTACTGCGAGTCTTGCTCGTTTTGTGGTGTCTCATATTCAACAATAGAGTATCGTCATTTCTGTATATGTTGGGTAATTTTTTGTCAAAAATAGCTCAAACAAACGTAGGCTGGGCTACTAAGCCCAGCATGTAACAATGCCAATGTATGAACACTATGGATAAGCTGCTTGTTAATTGAGATTACAGTGATGGTTTTCATAATGAACATTTTGGAGCGTAGGAATTAACGCAACAAACGCTGGACTTAATAGCCCAGCCTGCAACCTATGATCGTACAGGTTGGTACGATGAATACTGTAGCCAAAAAATAAAAAGAATTGTACAATGTGTCCCCATGAGCCCTATATGGGATTTTGCGATTTATTAATAATAAAAAGAACAAAGGAGATTGAGGATGAAAGCCGGATCATTATGTAAATTGGGTCTGCTTGTAGCAAGTGCTGTTTTAGTTGCTGCGTGTTCTAAAACGCCAGGTAGTGCTGGAGTAGGTGTGACTGACGCTGAGGCTTCTGCTCAAGGTCTAGGACAATTTACTCATTTTGCTGGTCAAGAACCAGGTGAGTCTTACACAACTAAGGCACCTCATAATCAATTGTATTTGTTCTCCTACGATGACAGTAATTTGGCTCCCAAATATTTACCGTCTATTAACGCTCAGGCAGAATACCTGAAGACACATCCTGGTGCTCGTGTGTTAGTAGCTGGACACACTGATGAGCGTGGAAGCCGTGAATATAACGTAGCTCTTGGAGAGCGCCGCGCAAACACTGTAGCCGATATTTTACGGATGGCTGGTGTTAACAGACAACAAGTTCGTGTTGTGAGCTACGGTAAAGAGCGTCCAATTAATTTAGGACATGATGAAGCATCACACGCACAAAACCGACGTGTTGAATTTACTTATGAGGCAACAAGATGATTAATTGCAAAAAACACATTATCGCTGCAGGCTTTATGTTAATACTTCCTTTGGCTTGTTGGTCAGAGGCGCCTGTGGTCGATGATAGTGATAATTTTGCAATTAGTGAGGAACAACAGGCGTATGAAGCGCCTGTTGTTGGCTCAAAGTACAGTGAGCCACAAGAGAGCAGACAGTTTGATGTAGCTCGGAATGAGAATTACGCACTAGATAATTCTCAAATTGATGATGAACGTGCGCTGGCTAAAGATGATCAGGCAAATGATTCAAATAGTAATATCACAGATAATGCTAAGCTGATTGATAAAATCCAAAGCTTACAACAAGAAGTACAAGAACTTCGTGGACAATTAGAAGTACAAGCTCACGATTTAAAATTGTTACAGCAACAACAAGTTGCTTTTTATAAAGATTTAGATGCGCGTTTAAGTGGTGGAACCAGTTCTGCTAAAGCATCGCCAAGTAAAACATCAAATAAACCTGCCCTGGATCTTTCCGTTGGTTCTAAGGAGCCAGCCCCTAAAGCAGTTGTACCTGTATCAAATATTCAAACAAGTAAATCAGCACCAACACCAGTTCCAGTACCTGCTGTTTCTACTTCGAGAGCGAATCCTGCTGACGAACAAATTAGTTATTTGGCAGCTTATGAATTAGTAAAAAACAAGCGATTTGATGATGCCATCAGCTCTATGAATGTGTTTGTGCAAAAATATCCTAAGGGTGGTTATACGGCAAATGCTCAATATTGGCTTGGTGAACTTTATTTAGCGAAAAAAGATTATCCCAATGCCATTGAACATTTTAATGTGGTTTTACAACAATTCCCCACCTCAAGTAAGTCTGCTGCAAGTATGCTCAAGACTGGTTATGCCTATGCCGCACAGGGTAATAAGCAAGAGGCTCAGAAGTTCTTGCAACAAGTAGTAAGAGCTTATCCTGGTACACCTACTGCGCAATTGGCTAATTCAAAATTACGTACGATATGATTGAGGCTTGTTTACATTTCTATTATCCTAGCCAATCTATCCTGCTTTTCTGCACTTTAATGTCCACATACTGTGTGTATGCTGCATATCAGTGTGCGAAAATTAGGTTTTGGGGGTTCAATGTAGTGAAATGCAAACAGAGTCTTTTAACTTTTTTTATACATAGCTCCAAAATTCTGCTTTATCGGGGCTATGCTTATATGTTCACCCAAGCGACTTGAAATAGTTTATGGATTCCAAGGAGAAAATTATGTATTGGCTAGCCCATGCCCCAGCTAATATTGCTCTGATCAAATATATGGGAAAAAAGGATAATCATTCAAACAGTCCTGATAACCCGTCGATATCTTATACATTAAATGAGCTTATAAGTACTGTAAGACTTGAAAAAACAAGCTCAAAAAAAGATATTTGGGAACCGCTGATTATACCTGGTGGAATTGAGAATTTTGTTTTGTCTGCAGAGGGACAAAAAAGGTTTCTTAATCATTTAGTGCGCATAAAAGCATATTTTGATTATGACGGTGGTTTTTTGGTGCAGTCTTGCAATAATTTTCCTCACAGTAGTGGCATGGCAAGTTCTGCTTCAAGTTTTGCGGCGTTAACACGTTGTGCTGTTATTGCCTTAAGTGAGTTAACGAATAAACCCGTGCCTTCTATTGAAGAACAAGCGCAGTTAAGCCGTCTGGGATCTGGTTCATCGTGCCGATCTTTTTATTCTCCTTGGGCCTTATGGGAGGATAATGAGGTAAAAGCGGTCGATTTGCCTTATCAAGAATTAATTTACCAAGGTGTGGTGATTAGTAATAAGAAAAAAGAAGTTCCTTCCAGCGAAGCACATCAGCGGGTAAAAAGTAGTCCCTTTTATGAAACACGTAGTCAAAGAGCAAGAGAAAATTTAAAACTTTTGTTGGATGCATTAATGACTCAAGATTGGACCTCGGCTCATGATATATGCTGGCGAGAATTCCAAGATATGCATCGTTTGTTTAATACCTGCGAACAACCTTTTACGTACATGACAGAAAGTTGTGTCGATCTCTTGCACAAGCTCGAGGCTTTTTGGGATAAAAAAGGTGATGGTCCCATAGTGACTATGGATGCTGGGCCAAACATTCATTTATTATATCGCCCTGACCAAACAGAATTAGCACGTGAATTTAAACGTGATTATTTAGTAGGCAATTATGACGTTCTTTGATTTTGAAACCACAACTTTTGGCAAATGGATTTTAGCAGGTGAGCATGCGGTAGTACGAGGACATCCTGCCTTAGTATTTCCAATTAAGGAAAAAAAATTAACTTTGAGATACTCTGCTGCAGGCTCTTCTTTAGGAGCTGATTATACAGGGAGTAGTGGTGCTGATATGCAACTTCTGTTTTGGAGTGTGCTAGAGCATGGGATGCAGCTATTAGGGCGCTCCTTAAATCAAATCGACGGTCATTTTCATTTAGATAGTACAATTCCTGTGGGTGCAGGAATGGGGGCTTCAGCCGCTCTTTGTGTGGCAATGAGCCGTTGGTTTTGTACACAGAACATGATAGACCTAAGCCAGTGCAATGATTTTGCAAAGGAATTAGAGCATTTATTCCATGGAAAGAGTAGTGGACTTGATGTAGCAGGGGTTGCTGCGGAAAGCGGGGTTTATTTTAAAGCTGGGAGTATTATTCCACTGCAGCAAAAAATTTATCCTGAGTTTTTTTTATCTTCATGCAAACAAATTGGCATTACATCGCATTGTATCCACCAGGTCCAAAATTTATGGACTGAAAATCCTGTTTTGGCCCAGCAAATTGATGTGCAAATGGTCGATGCAGTTGAAGAAGCGAGAAAAGCCTTAGAGCAGGGTGATGACTATGCCATAAATTCTTTGACTCAGGCGATTAATAGGGCTGCTGATTGTTTTTATCAATGGAACCTGGTTAGCGAAAGCTTACAACAACATATGAATCGATTGATTGCAGAAGGAGCCCTCGCTGTAAAACCAACGGGATCAGGAGGAGGAGGGTTTGTGTTAAGTCTTTGGGAAAAGCAACCACCTGAGTATCTCGAATTGTTGGCTGTATAGTGTCTCATGTAACGAAAGGCTGTATTTGACACATCTTGTGAGAAAATCCAGCCTTTCACCAAAATTTAAGTGTACCCTCTGAACAGGCATCTAAGAGATATAAAGCCGTAACCCAGGATCAAAATGCATTAAGTGGGCAGCGATTGTCTAAACAGGAACTGATGATAGATTATTCTAATCTACGAATTGAAAATAGACTTCACTGGCTTTTACCATTCCGAGTTCATAACGAGCTTGCTCTTCCAGAGCTTGGTCACCGTTCTTTAACTCTCTGATATCTGCTTCAAGTACGCGGTTACGTGTTGTAAGTTTGTTATTTTCCTGCTCGTGAGCAGCCAATTTTTTTTCAAGATTATGCCACTGAATCAAATTTCCATCGCCCAGCCATAGCTTATGCTGTAAAACAACTAGAGAAACAATCAAAATGATAAACAAAGGGCGCATAGATTTTGCTTAATTAAAAGAGTGTCCTTTAACCATTGTATTACCATTTCGCAATGTGTAGCAATATCTGCTTGCGTAATTTTTATAGGGTTTTTTTAATATTGTAGCCTGGGTGCGGCGTAGCGAAACCCGGGACTCTACAACCACTATTTCCCGGGTTCCGCTACGCTGCACCCAGGCTACAAGTTCATAAATCAAATCAAAAATGTTTCCTTAAAATATTAAGCTCTTCATTTAATAAATCTATTTTTTCTAATAAATCTAATGCGAGTGCCACTCCGGGTAGATTAACTCCTAAATCTCGATGTAAGCGAAAGGCAGATTCAATTTTACGAAGATCCTTTTGATTTAATTTTAAGTGCTCTGGTTTTGTTGTTTTGCATGAAAATAAGCCATATTCGACCATTTCAATCAATAATTCTTTAGGTATATGATAGGTTTGGCATACCTCATTGAAAGAGATAGTTGTAGTTTCCTCAATAAGCACGCCAATGATTGTATTGTCTTGTTTCATGCTTATGCTCCCATCTTGTCACGTGGATTAAAAGGCATTACCTGTGCCATCTTCTTATACAGCTCTTTTGCGTCTTCAGTCGTTGGTGGCGGAGTAATAATTTTTAGAAGTACATATTGATGCCCAGTTGGGGCACCCGGTAACCCACGATTTTTCAGTCTTAATTTTTGTCCTCCTTGAGATCCAGGAGGAATTTTTAAATCGATTTTTCCTCCCAAAGTAGGAACTACAACTGTTGCTCCTAAAGCTGCTTCCCAAGGAGTAATCGGTAGCGTGAGATAGATATCACCCTCCATGACATCAAAAAGAGAATGTTTATCAACCTGTACCGTTAAATAAATATCTCCACGTGGGCCTCCTTGCATACCTGGTGCACCTTGACCTGCCAGACGAATTTGCTGACCTGATTTTACGCCTGCTGGTATTTTTACTTTCAAGGTTTGGCTGGCTTGCGCATCGAGCGCACTTGGAATCTGGATGTTTTTAACGATTCCTGTAAAGGCTTCTTCCAGGCTTATATTTATTTTTCCATGATAGTCCTGACCTGCCATCGGTTGCTGACGATAACGAGAATGGCCAAATAAAGTTTCAAATAAATCTTCATTTAATGGACCACTATAAAACTGTTCAGAATCTTCAGGATGTGAATAGGTATGCGTCCTTTGTTGGTGAAACGCTTTATTTTTTCTGTAATTATCATACTCTGCTTTTTTTACTGGGTCTCTTAACACTTCATAAGCTTCACCCATTTCTTTAAATTGCTCTTCAGCGTTGGGTTCTTTACTGATATCCGGATGGTATTTTCGAGCCAGTTTTCGATATGCCATCTTAATGTCTTTTTCAGAGGCATCCTCGCTTATTCCCATTATTTTGTAGTAGTCTTTATCCATGTTTTTATATCCAATTTTAAAATCATTTTTTATTTTTGTAACACGTATTCTCCTGGAGCATCAGGTAAATTCTTATCAATTTTAGGGGGGAATGTCTTTTCACCCGATTGTTTCACTAACCAATCATGCCAGGCAATCCACCATGAGCCTTTTCTATGCTCTGCTATTTCTAACCAATGCTTGGGAGAAATATATGTTTCTTCCTTTTTTTGTTCACGAATCAAATAACTGCGTCCTGGATGTCCGGGTTCGCTCACTATACCTGCATTATGACCTCCATTAGTCAAAACAAAAGTAATATCCTTTCGTTTAATCAATGAGTGAGTTTTATAGACGGATTTCCATGGACTCACATGGTCTTTCTCTGTACTGACTACGAATGCGGGTAATCTGATGTTTTCTGGTGCGATATGCTTTCCTTCAACAGTATATTGACCTTCAGAGAATTCATTTTTAAGGAATAATTTTTCAAGATATTCACTGTGCATTTTATAAGGCATGCGTGTTGTATCTGCATTCCAAGCCAATAGGGCGATCATACCTCTTTGGGTTCCATGCATGTAGTCTTGCACCATTTTCGACCAAATCAAGTCATACGAGCGTAGCATCTGGAAACTTCCAGCCATGAGTTTAGTATCTAAATAGCCTTTTTCCCACATAATGTTTTCCAAAAAAGATACCTGGCTGTTATTAATAAAGAGTAATAACTCGCCTGCCTCAGTAAAATCACCTTGAGCCGCGAGTAGTGACAGGCTTTTCAGTCGATGATCATGGTCTTTGGCCATAGTTGCTGCGGTAATCAAAGCTAAAGTCCCTCCAATACAATACCCCATTAAATGAATTTTTGTATTGGGGATTATGGTTGATATTTTATCGATCGCAGCCACAGCGCCTTGCCGATAATAATCATCGATTGCTAAATTCCTGTCTTTTGAAGTGGGATTGAGCCAGGAAACGATAAATACTGTATGTCCTTGTTGTACTAACCAATTTACTAAAGAGTTTTCTGGAAGGAGATCGAGTATATAATATTTCATGATCCAGGCAGGGAGAATTAACAAGGGTTCTTTATAAACTTGTTTGGTTTGCGCTTCATATTGAATGAGCTCAATCAAATGATTTTTAAAGACAACCTTACCTTTAGTCTGAGCAACTTGTTTTCCTGGGATAAAATGTTCAACGCCCGCCGGAGGACTCCCAGTTAATTTCTCAACGAAATCTTGTAAGCCCAATTGTGTACCACGAATTAAATTTTCTCCATATGAATTCAATGTCTCTTGCAGCAAATCTGGATTGGTCAAAACAAAATTGGAGGGGGATATCGCATCAAGAAGTTGTTTTATGGTGAATGATACAATGCGTTGGTTTGGCTCATTTAATCCAGGGATTTCGTTGGCTGCGTTTAAGCACCAATCTTCCATTTGTAAAAATTGTTCAGCCCACAAGCGCCATGGATAGAGGCTCCACTTATCCGTATGAAAACGCACGTCCTCACCATTGCCTGGTTTCTCATGATTTATAAGTCGTTTGCTAAAATCAGCACAATGCATCAAAGGATAAAGATTTAATTTCAAAAAAGTGCCTGGGGCCTGTAACAGTTGCGCCCCCCATGAAAAATAAGAAGTTGCTACAGAGGCTGGGCTGATGCTCGCAGTGAATTTCCCAAGATTGGCTTGAAAATATTTATCAATCAAATTAAATATATCGTAGGTAGCTGCCGCATTTTCTTTGCGATTAACAGTCGCAGAGGGTTTCTTTTTTACTTTTCCTTTTTGTGATGACTTATTTTCTTTTGTAGTAACATGAGCCATTTTTTTCATGGGTTCAGTCTTATCACCGTTATTATTATAAAATAGTATAGCCTCTGCGATATTTATTTGTATATTAATCAGTTAAAGTACATACTATTCACTTTACTTGAGTGTCTTTACCCAATACTACAGCGTCATTTTTACTAAGGTTGTAGCATGAAAATAAATCATTGCACTAAGTATGGTTGGATTGTTTGAATTGATATCGGAGACTTTTTATGCAAAAGTATGTACTTAATATTCTTGTTGTTTTTTTTCTATTTTCATTAGCTGGCTGTCAGTCAAATCAGGCGACCTCCAATATATTTAGACCTTTTACACCGTCAACTGCTACAAGCACAAATTTATCGCAAGCAGTGCAAGAAGCTTTGATGCGTAATGATGATCTTGCGATAGCTCATGTACGTGTTCAAACAAGACAGGATGTTGTGATTCTTACTGGCTATGTTAAGAAAATTCGTCAAAGTGATGTCGCAGAACAGATCGCTCGTCAGGTTCCAGGTGTACGTGCAGTAGAAAATAATATAATTATCCGTCCATAAGCTTAAATATTCTCCATTTGTACTATATTTATACAAAGGGTTAAGTGTATTCAAATGGAGAATAAAATGGCTGACCTAATTCATAATGCTTTGCCAACGCCAAGACGAGAAATGATCTATATTAGTCCAAACGATTCTGTAAAAAAAAGTATTGATATGATGACAGAATATGATATTGGAGCATTGGTTGTAATGGATAATGACAACCAATTAGTAGGTATAGTGAGTGAGCGGGATATTGTTCGTTCTTGCTTACACAGATGCATTAATCTGGAAACAGGAAAAGTTTCTGATGTGGTCAATAAGGACGTCACGATTCTTAACTCTAATGATGTCGTGGAAAAAGCGATGCAGGCAATGACTGCAACGAAAAGAAGACATGTGTTAATTCGTGACGAAACTGATGGGATTATAGCTATCTTATCCATTGGTGATGTGCTTTATCATTTATTGGAAGATAAGGCTAGAGTGATTGAGCAATTAGAAAATTACATCCATACCTATTAACAGAATTTTTTAGGATGATATAGTATCTTTTTTAATGTACTCATGGCTCATATGAAAACAGTCTTCAGATTGATTTTAATTTTTTTGATATTTCAAGCTCCTGCGTGGGCTACTGAGTTATCGCCCACATGGTATTCCAAAAGTACAGATAACCAAGTTGTTATCAACATCGAAATGTTTTTGTCATCCACATGCCCCCATTGTCAAAATGCGGATGCATTTTTTCGCGATCTAGAAGCGAAAAACCCTGATCTGCATGTTCAACGATATTATATTAACCAGGATAAAAATGCATTGGGTCGTTTTTATCAATTATTGAGTGCACAGCAAATGGATGATTTTGCTGTTCCATCAATCTACTTTTGTAATTCACGCTGGGTAGGATTTACCTCAGCAGAAACCACTGGAAAAGATTTATTACAAGGAATTAATTATTGTAAGCAACAAATTCAAAAAAAAGGTAAGCTAACGCAAACAACTGTAGATGCATTGCGACATTTAGCTAATGCAAATCGTTTTATTACCGGATTGGTAGAGAAACCATCTAGGTTACAGTTTACAACAACCATAGCATTTATGGATTCTTTTAGCCCTTGTGCATTCTTTTGTTTCGCTGGATTTCTTGCTTTTCTCTTTATTGAAACTCAAAAGAAAAAACAAATTATCGCGGGCTTCCTATTTATCTTTTCAGTAGCAATAGTTCATTATTTTCAACAGGCTTATCCCAATGTATTTTTTGAGCTATTGCCTTGGTTGCGTATTCCTGCTGCATTATTAGGAGCACTCACTATTTATTTTGTAATACATTATCTTAAAAAACAGTCTTCTAGTGTTTTATACTTTTTATTGGCTTTCTTATTAGGATTAATCACTACAATTTATCAACAAACTTGTGTGATGAATTGGGCGACCATCTTCCAACAATGGTTAAATGATCAGCATTTAACGGGTTCGCAAACAAGTTTGTATCAATTGCTTTATCAGGGAATATACATACTTCCTTTAATTTTGATTTTATTTATCTACTTAGTCTTACTTAAGGTGGAACGTTTTGCTGCATTAAGAACAAAATTTATCAACATTGGTTTATTGTTTCTGATCGCAATTGCAGTAAGTTTAATCGCTTATCCCTTTATCTTGCCATACTTTGGAGTATCTATGGTGACTTTATTTATCCTGGCGGTGTGTGGATACTTTTTAAATTTGACTTGATCTTATTTTGATGATTTGGGATTATCATCTCTCTTTGTTTTTCAGGTGATAACATGAGTAAGCTCATTGATATTCCAGTTGTTGTAGAGAGCGGGCAAAAATATAAAACATCTCATGGCGTAACAGCAATTAAAGATGGCGTCAAAGCAACAGAACATGCTTATGAGCGTTTGCCTAAACCTAAATGGTTACGCGTAGTAAACCATACTACTCCAGCATATCACCAGGTAAAAGAGCAAGTACAAAAGCATCGCCTATCTACTGTTTGCGAAGAAGCAAAATGCCCTAATATTTCTGAGTGTTGGTCGCATGGTACTGCAACAATCATGTTAATGGGATCTGTCTGTACACGCGCATGTCGTTTTTGTGCGGTAGATACAGGCAATCCTCATGGTTGGCTGGATGCACACGAACCAGAAAATACGGCAAATACCGTCGCATTAATGAATCTTGATTATGTGGTGTTAACTTCAGTAAATAGGGATGACTTGCCTGATGGCGGTGCTAATCATTATGCACGGACGATACAAGCGATTAAACAACGTTCTCCAAAAACTAAAGTTGAAGCATTAACCCCTGATTTTCAAGGTGTAGAAAAAGACATCGCAGTATTACTGGATAGTGGTGTTGATGTATTTGCACAAAATGTAGAAACTGTAGCGCGTTTGACACACCCAGTCCGTGATAATAGAGCAGGCTATAGTCAAACGTTGAATGTACTTGCATACGCGAAACGTTATCGACCTGATGTACTGACAAAAACCAGCTTAATGTTAGGTTTAGGTGAAACGGACGAGGAAATTGTGCAAACAATGGATGATCTACGCGCGCATAATGTAGATATTCTTACTCTAGGACAATATTTGCAGCCCACAAAAAACCATTTACCTATTGCACGTTATGTGACTCCCGAGACTTTTGCTGAACTAAGACAGATTGGATTGCAGAAAGGATTTTTTGAAGTAGCTTCTGGTCCATTGGTGCGTTCTAGCTATCGTGCAGATAGAATTTTTAAGCAAGATAATTTGGGTTTAGATAATTAATTTATTCAGCCTGAGTGAAGCAGCGCAGCGGAAACCGGGTTTTTCTGCAGATTCCGCGGGTTACAGCTTACGTCTTCACCCAAGCTAAAAACACTGAATCCCTACATAAGAGACATAGAGCTTGTTGCAGTAACTTTATGATCAGTAGGGCTGAGTTTATGCACTTGGTGTTGCAAGAGATTCACCACTTTATCTGCTACCGCATGGCTATAGGCAAGTACTTTTTTCTCATCCTTAGGATGTTTCAGTTTAATTTCTGCCAATTCAACAGCTAATTGATCAGCACATTCCTGGCACAAGTAAAAATCACTATCCACTACGTTTGAAAGTGGCGCAATATACTGGCTATGTTCCTGTGTAAAAGTTTTATTGATTTGAATTATCGTTTCTTTAGCTACTTTAGTGACAAGATCAGGTATTAACTCTTTTTTATAGGTTGTCAGTTGTTTGTTCAATTGAATGTTTAACAGGTTCTGAAATGAATAAAAATTCATAACCACTGGTGCTTTACTACTCAACTCTTGATTTAGCTGCATACTGAGTTTTAGATTAGATTCTTCAACAATTCCTGATTGAATAACCAAATCGGCTATCTTTTTTAGCTTTTGTTTTATATCTTCAATGACCTCTATAGGCTGTTTGAGCACAAAGTTACGAAAGGAAGTAATTTTTGGCAGAACTTTTTTTGCCTCTTTTTCATTGAGCGCGAGCTCAGGAGTTAATTCTGAGTTAATTAGTACATTGAATTTCATGAGCATGACTTCGGCTCGTAAAGCACGTGCTTTTCCGATTGCATATTCTCTTAGTGCTGGATTTAACTGATCTAGTTCGGGTGTTTCAAACTCAGTTGCCTTATTATTTAATTTTCCATTAAGCATGGCTTCTAATACCGCATTTTGAAAATAATCAAAAACTGCTTTTCTGTTTGTGTGTGTCATTTTTTCAGTACACCAACTGATATAAATTGGATCAAGTACATCCAACAGCCCTCGAATTTCTTGGATTAGCTGCGATTTTAAAGGATAAAGGCGATGATTTTTTTTATATTGCACCATGATATTAAGTGAGGTCGCCGATTGCAGGAGAATGGCCCCACGTGCTTTAGCGTCATTACTTGTTTTTTTCTCAAAGTAGGTTTCATACGCAACTGTATCTCCCCATAAAGAAGAATTCTCATGATCATTTTTGATTAGTTCATCCAAAATGATGCGAGCATACAAGGTGAGGGTGGCAGCGGATGCACTGTGCCTACGAATATTATTACGAGTTGAAAAGAGAGTAGAGCCTTCGAGTGCTTTATCTTTTCTATATTGAAAAAAAGTACTCTGTTGCCTTAGTATGGCGGCTTTAGGTTGAACAATTGTATCTTTTAGTTTATTAAGGTGCTCTAAGCTTTGATACGCCTCGGTAAATGTTCTGACATCTTTAATAATAACTGCCCCATCATCAATAATGACGCCAGGAAATTTTTTAAACATCTCGAGGTCTATTTTAGGTTCAAATCGAGAATAACTCTCTTTTTTAATACAATATAATAAGCATGTCGCTTTATGAGTTTTTTCATCCAGTTCCCATATTAAAGGGCTGCCTTGAAATGTAATATTTTGGAAATAAATCTTCATATAATCGTACACTATGATCAAAAAAACATAGAGTACGAATTATGTAAAGTACACGCAAGTGTCTTATTTACTTTAAGATTAAAAGAAGTGCCATTTGCATTTATTAACATCTTGAATGTTAAAATTAATGCAATAAAGCTTGGTACGTTTAACCTAAAATCACACCTCTTTTTCGCATGAACTTTTGTAAAACATACGCAAAAAGATACATGAGTGTGCCAAGTACCATAGCGGTTATTCCCAAAACTAAATAATAGTTTTCATAATAAGGTAGGCTTTCTATGGCCGAGTGAACAGTATTGGGTATTGCGACCCAAGCGGCAATCCTACCTGAGATGGCATGTGCCAGAGAACTTGCCAGGTACCATACCCCCATGGCAAAAGCAATTGAGTGTTTGTCACAATACAGACCAACCATACTTAAACCAATGGCGCTTACCCATAATTCTGCAATTGAAATGAGAATATAAGTTAATGCAATGTAATTGCCATTAATTATTCCATCTGTAGTAGTCGAAGCAGCAAATGCCATAACCAAAAGAGCAACTCCCGCAAGGGCGGTGCCTGCAGCAAATTGATAGGGAATTGTGAAGCGTGGGAACAGTTTATAAAAACGGGGCAACTGACTGCCAATAGCTAAGATAAGTAATGGATTTAGTATTTGATAATGAGCGGGAGATACCGTTAAACCAAATAAATTATGATCGGAATTATTTTCTGCGAACAAAATTAAGGTGCTATTCATTTGGTTGTAGATAACAAAAAATACGACTGCTTCAATGATGAGTAAAAGAGCAATCATTTGTTTGTCGCGAATGTTCCCTGTAAGGGTTAGCGTTTTCTTTAAAAACCATGCAATTCCTATCCCACAACCCGTAGCGATGATTGTGCTTGCAATATAAACATGAGAATAGGCAAATAAAGTCAGTACATAAATGGTAACTATGTAGGCAATTAAACGCAGGATGCCTGATTGAGACAGTTTGGATTGATCTTTGCCCCAAATCACATTTTCATAAATAGAGTAACGTTTTGCAAAATTTAACGCAGCAATTGACTTACCCACAAAGGCTAAGGTCAGTATGGAAAGTGGGCCATAACGGCTTTCAAAGAGTAATGGGGCAATTAGCGTTGCTAATAAAGCACCCACATTAATTGCTATGTAATAGTATGTCATGGCTGATTTTGCTTTAATCGCATCATCGGAATAAATATGCGACACCATGCTTGAGGAGGTTCCCATTAAGAGAGAGTTGGTCGCAGGAACAAATGCATAGGCAGCAATAAAAAAAGTGTCTCCTAGAGAACTTACGGTGTATCCACTAATCATGATGAGCAAATAAGCAGTGGCCAACATGATACTGCCGAGAAGTATTGATCGCCTGATTCCGACTACAGTATCAGCCATATACCCACCAAGCATAGGCATCAAATAGCCCATTGCATGAGCCACTCCAATAAATGCATATGCTTTGGCTTGGCTGTATCCTAAACCTTGAGACCATACGGGGCGAGTTAAAAATAGAACCATTATGGTATTAAGCGCATATACAGAAAACTGGCTCCAAAAGGTAATGTATATGATGTTACTGGCTTGTTTTTGTCGCAGAGCTAATTCAGGCAAATAGTTTTTCACTTCTTGAGAAATCATTTTTCCCTCATCACCTAAAGATAATTATTTCAGATTATCATTTTCTGGCAAGAACGACATCAATTATGTGAGTATCATGATAGGGGAAGGTGAATATTTTACTGAAAAGTCGCTTAAGCCTTTGAATTAAAAATATTTTTGGCAACATTCTAATGGATAATGTATTGAGAAACCAAGTACCTTCAATACCAAAAAGCGCTAATTCATCAATGGTATTCAGCGTTATGGGTATTTCCAAACGTTGATGTGCAATGACTTCGAATTGATGTTGTTGAAATGCTTGCATCAATTCATTGTTATTGGCGGCAACCGTGGTATTTTTTACAATGGATTTATAATAATGACCAACAACACTACTTAAGATGGAGTCTTCCGTAATAAATTCAGCGAGGCGTTGTTGCGCGACTGGAAACGAATCATAGGTTGTAGTAATCATTGAAAAATGACCATTTGCGCGGGTCAGTAGTTTCGCCTCATTAAATAAAACCTTAATGGGGATATAGGCATTAATAAAATGCGCTAGGATTAAATCTTGGCTATGAGGGGGGAGGAACTTATTGGCTTGTGCTGCACTTCCTTCTATAGTAATTACAGGTAATGTTTCGCGAGCTCGTTTTAACATTTCAGAGGAAACATCAATTCCTGTAAATTCGGCTTGCGGCATTATTTGTTGTAGTTTTTTGAGAAATGCACCATCACCAATACCCAAATCAAGAACTTTATAATGAGGCTTCATACCCAAATAAAAGCTTTTCATTTGTTCAATTGCTACTTGATGACTCTGGCTAATTGCACCAAAACGATTGGCTATAGCATAGTGTTCCGCGATGTCGTTGTACATGGCCTTCAAGGACATGCAAAAATTCCGGTTTAAAAAGGTTTGGTAAGTATATCCTTAAATGGAGGAAATTTGCGACTGCTGACCAAGGAAAAATTTATAGATAATTTATTGTTATCTTTTAATGTATTAGTATATAGTGCTCGTCATCAGTTGATAATGAAGCAAATGCGGTTGAATTTTCAGGATTTATTATGCCTAAGATATTAGTTACTGGTGCCACGGGATTCATTGGAAGAAAATTAGTGCCCGCTCTTATCAGTGCTGGTCATGATGTTCGATGTGCAGTATCTCAAAATGTTAATTGGCTCAAAGCCGAACAAATCAAAGTGAATAAATTAGAATCAGAGACTGATTGGAGCGAAGCACTTTCTGGAATCGATGTAGTTATTCATTTAGCAGCCAGAGTCCATGTAATGAAGGAAAAAAATGCTTCAGACTCCGATGATTATTATAAAATAAATAGTGAAGCAACAAAAAATTTTGCAGAACAGGCAGCGAAACATCAAGTAAAACGATTTATATTTTTGAGTTCAATTAAAGTAAATGGTGAGTTTACATTAAAGGGGCAACCCTTTTCTGAAGAAAGCAAAGCACAACCGGAAGATCCTTACGGGCACAGCAAGTTATATGCTGAGCAATATTTACAAACAATCAGCCAAAATTCTTCTTTGGAAGTGGTTATTCTTAGACCGCCATTAGTTTATGGACCAGAGGTTAAGGCTAATTTTTTAAAAATGCTGCACTTAGTTAAGAAGAGAATGCCTTTACCTTTTGCGAGCATACAGAATAAGCGTCATTTTATTTTTATTGAGAATTTGGTTTCGGCATTATGTATTTCAGTTACTCATCCCGCAGCGGCTAATCAGACCTATTTGGTTGCTGATGATGATTCATTTTCTGTACCCTCATTAATGCATCTCATCGCACAAAAAATGAATACAAAAACTCGCTTAATTCCTGTGCCTGAACGTTTGCTGGAAAAAAGTTTTCAGCTTTTAGGAATGAAAAAATTGAGTAATCGCTTACTTTCATCCTTAGAGATCAATAACAACAAAATCAAATCAGAGTTAGGCTGGAAGCCTCCTGTTAGTTCGGATGAAGGATTGAAAAAAACTGTTGAATGGTATCAAAGTGAATTTAGTTCTTAGTATCTTTTTTTTAACGTGTTCCATTGTACTGACAAAAGTATTCTGTGTTTTTGCACAGAATACCCGTCTTATGGATAAACCCAATAATCGCTCCATGCATACTATCCCAACAATCAGGGGTGGAGGACTTATTTTTATTGGGTTGTCTGTGCTGGCTTTGCCTCTTCTTTGCTATGTGACACATACATCTGTTTTTGAGCAGTTACCGTTCATGCTCTGTATTTTTTTTCTTGCGGCAATTAGTTTTCTTGATGACTTATATAATTTATCAGTAAAACCGAGGTTTTTTGCCCAAAGTGGTGTTGCCTTATTCATTGCTCTTTTTATACGACCTGAGCAATTGGATTTTGGTTTTATTGCAGTTCACTATTCTTTTTTTATTATCCCGTTTATTTTTTTCGCGGTTATCTGGGCCATTAACCATTTTAATTTTATGGATGGCATTGATGGTTTTTGTGCATTGCAATCTGTTTTTTTATTTTGTGCCTATGCAATTCTCTTCGGTATGATGCATGCGACGTTTTACCAAAGTTTTTGCCTTATACTAATTTTTAGCCTTATAGGCTTTTTATTTTTTAATTTCCCACCCGCAAAATTGTTTATGGGAGATGTTGGTAGTGCGACTTTAGGATTGATTACTTTTTGTATCGCGTTAATCGCACAACAAAAATTTCAAATCCCAATTTTTTATTGGTTTATGCTAAACGGTTTATTTCTTTTTGATTCGACTATTACTTTATTGCGCAGAATGATTCATAAAGAAAACTGGTCTGCAGCGCATAAAAAACATGCTTATCAGCGATTAAGACAGTCAGGGGTTAGTGTTCCAACAATTTTATTGGGACAAACAGTAATGAATGTATCCTTTTTAGTTTTGGTGTTGCTGATTCAGGAGCATAGGATTCATTTTGGATTTTTATTCATGCAAATTATTATTATGTTGTTCATATATTATCTAATTGAACGAAAGTTTCCAATGTATCCAACAGCACTTACTTATTAATTTTACTTAGGGTTTTATTTGCCTTCTAAAATCGCATCATTTTGCCTCAAACTAGCGAATTGTAAATAAACCTTAGTTAAAAATGGATTTTTTCTAGTAAAAAAGTAAAATTAATCGATTTCTTAATACTGCGTTAATAATCACAGTGTAAAATTAAATTCGAATAGCAAATATAAATTTGTTTTTAGTCGTTTTTGGCTATCAAGAATACCATGGATTGCGTTCTGTGGAGGAATAGGTAGCTGCTTTGTTAGGGAGATTTTTATGTTAATTTTAACTCGACGAATTGGTGAAACATTAATCATAGGTGATGATGTTAATATTACCGTACTAGGTGTAAAAGGTAATCAAGTACGTCTCGGTATTAATGCACCTAAAGATGTATCTGTCCATCGTGAAGAAATTTATTTACGCATACAGCAAGAAAAACAATCAGACGAATCTGAAGAAGCAGTATAATCGATTTCCTCGCAGCTCATCCGGTTCCGAGCACTTAAAAATGCTCGGGACAAACTTTCCGTTATCCATTCTGTTGTAACTGCTTATGATTTTTGGTGAAGTGAAGTATCTCCTGAGGAGAGAAAGTGCTTTAAGCCTGACTCATCTTGTAGTATTAATTGTCCTAACTCATTAATTCCGCAAGCAAGCCCAGAAAAAGTATTTGCCGATTGAGTTACTTGAATATTCTTTCCGAATAAATAATCCGATTTACTCCACTCATCCATAAAGTAATTAAGATCATGGTGAATAAACTTGATTAAATAAGTTTCTAAATTGGTCATCAGTTTTGCAATAAGGAAATTACGATCAAAATGTTTCTGAGTTATTTCATATAGTGAGCACCAGGGTTTATCTGGAAGAGGATGGTTCTTGGTGTCTGAATTGACGTTTAAGCCAATACCAATAATGACTTGAATATTACCGTTCGATTCGGCCAATATTTCAATCAAACTACCGCATAATTTTTTGTTAGCCCATAAAATATCATTGGGCCATTTAATCTTAATGTTGGATGATATGTCTAACTCGTTTAACGTTGCCACAATGGCCAAACTGGTCACTAAACTTAATCCAGAAAGTTTGGTGAGATCATAGTTGAGGTCCCAACGACTCGAACAATATATATTTTCTCCAAAAGGTGAGTGCCAGTGCCTTCCAAATCGACCTCTGCCCTGAGTTTGTATTTCGGCACAACAAATATCAACTGAATGTGCCAGGGGTAAATCTTTAAGATAACGATTTGTTGAATCAATGCTGGTAAATAGGTGTAACTTGAACGGAGTTGTTCGTTGTGCTGCTGCAAGATGTTCTGCAATCTGTTGTTTATTCAATAAAATCAATTGATTGGGAAGTTGGTAACCTTGATGCCTTATGCGTTTTACAGGGATTCCTGATTCAATTAAATGATTAATTTGTTTCCATATAGCGGAACGAGTAATACCCAGCGCTATCCCTAGCTCAGAGCCACTGTGGCATTCGCCATCACCAAGTAATTGTAATAATGTGAGTTGTGAAGAAGTAAAGTGCATTGATAGAAACCTAAAAAATCAAGCGAGCATCTTGTTGAAGATGAATAAATCCATGTCTAATTTCCCTAACGGTGGGATGATGACATAAAGCACCGCTACAGGCTACTTCTGGCATAAAAGAGCGTAATTGCCACGTCATATTATGCAATGGATCATTCACCAGCTGTTTTGTTGGTATCGATATGGGTACGCTAAAATGTTTGGTTGGATACGAAAGGCCTAAGCCACAGGCTTTAATAAATGCTTCTTTTTGTGCCCAAACATGGAAGAATACAGCAGGTTTTAAAGCGAGTGGAACTCTAATAAATTCTTCATACTCATGATCGGAAAATAAAGTTTTGGCAATGCCCTCATAAGGCCGAGCAGAATATTTTTCTATGTCCACGCCTAAGGGAAAACCTTTTCCCACTGCAAGTAGTGCTAAATCACCGGTGTGGCTTATATTAAATTGCAGTTTTGTTGTATTAATGACCTCTGGTTTTCCATGATTATTATAAGTAAATTCCAACTCTTCTGGAGGCATATTAAGGTAACTTGCCAGGATAATTCTCAAAGTAGCACGAGCAGTAGAGAAGCGGCGTTTATGCCTGCTGAAATAGAATCGTTCCGCACGTGCTTGCTCTTCGTGATTTAATAGTTCATATGCATTATTTAATTCATGCACTAAAGAAAATTGCCAAAGATCAATTCGAGCCTCATTTAAGACGCAGTTTTGTGTATTTAAAGGGTTGAATCCTGTGATGATCATATACGTTGTTTGAATCTGGCATCAATTGTCGGTTAAGGTTATCATATACCATGATTATTTAATTCACCAAAGAGTATTCAATGAGCCGACAGTTTTTGGATTTTGAGCAACCCATCGAAGAGTTGAATCAAAAAATTGAAGCACTTCGTATGTTAGGACATGATAACGAAGTGAATTTAAGTGACGAAATAGCACGATTGCAGGCAAAATGTTCTGATTTAACAGTACAAGTTTTTTCAAACCTGGAACCTTGGCAAATAGCGCAAATGGCAAGGCATCCACTGAGACCACAGACTACTGATTATATTGAACGTATTTTTACTGATTTTCAGGAGTTACACGGCGATAGAAGTTGTTCTGCGGCCCCTGCAATTATTGGTGGTTTGGCACGTTTAAATGGTGAGCCAGTTATGGTGCTTGGCCATCAAAAAGGCAAACGCACCAAAGAGAAAGTATATCGTAATTTTGGTATGGCTCGTCCAGAAGAGTATCGAAAAGCGTTGCGCTTAATGAACATGGCTGAAAAATTCAAATTACCTATTTTTACGTTTATTGATACAGCAGGAGCATACCCGGGGATTGGTGCTGAAGAGCGCAATCAATCTGAAGCAATTGCTCGAAACCTCTTTGTGATGTCAAATCTTAAAACGCCAATTATCTGCGTGGTAACCGGAGAAGCAGGTTCTGGTGGTGCATTGGCAATCGGTGTTGGTGACCGTGTGTTAATGCTGCAATTCGGTATTTATTCCGTAATTTCTCCTGAAGGTTGTGCTTCTATTCTTTGGAAGGATGCATCTAAAGCAAGTGAAGCAGCTCGTGCGATGAGAATCACTGCAGATAAAATTATGGAAAATAAGTTAATCGATATGGTAGTACCTGAGCCATTGGGGGGGGCGCACCGTAATGTCGATGAAATGGCAGCACGTTTAAAAGATATTTTGCTTAGTGAGTTGCGTACTTTAAAGAAATTGCCTCTGGACCAACTCGTCGAAAACAGATATCAGAAATTTATGGCTATGGGAGCAACTGATTAAGCCTCTATTGAATGTCGAGTGGTTTTCTCGCCTAAGTCATTTTAATAAATTAATTGTAGGGTTTAGTGGTGGGCTTGATTCAACGGTGCTTTTACATGTTCTTGCGTCCCACCCATCTTTACTCACTAAATTAGTTGCAGTGCATGTTAATCATGGTATTAGTGCTCATGCATCTCTTTGGCAAACACACTGTCAGCAGGTTTGCCATAATTTAGATATTCCTTTCATGACTCAATCCGTGCAATTTGATCGTGCTGCCAATATCGAAGAGGGCGCACGTATTGCTCGTTATGCTGTTTTTTCTTCCTTGATGACAGAACAAGACTGCTTGATTTTAGGACATCATTTAGATGACCAAGCTGAAACAGTGCTTTTGCAACTATTTCGTGGTGCCGGCGTAGATGGTTTGGCTGCGATGTCGGATTTTGGTCAATTTGAGTTAGGGGGAATGGCTCGACCTTTTTTAAGTCATTCTCGCGAGCAACTTGAGCATTATGCTGTTTTGCATCAATTAAGTTGGATTGAAGATGAGAGTAATCAAGACATCAATTATTCACGAAATTACCTACGCCAACAAGTTATCCCTTTGTTGCAAAAGAAATGGCCGGGAGTAGTGGGGAATATTGCAAGAGCTGCGCTTCATTGTCAGCAAGCCAAAAGAAATTTAGATACGTTGGCGGCACAAGATGTTAGTCCTCTTTCCACATCCACCATAGTAGCGTTTGGAAAGAAGTCTACTGCATTGGAAGAAAATTCAGACGTATTAACAAACAATGTCTTATTAATCACCTCATTAAAAGAACTGAGTCGTGATCGTATAGCGAATGCGCTTAGAGTGTGGTTGAAAAATAATCGGGTTCAATTGCCATCAACAGCCACCTTTGGGCGGTTGATTGATGAGGTGATCTTCGCAAGTTCTGACGCAATGCCCGAGGTGAGTTGGGCTGACGTGAGTGTGCGTCGTTATCAAGGTCATCTCTATTTAGATAGAAAAAAAACCAAAAAACCGTTGCCTTGTGTTGCATGGTCCGTATTTCCTTCACCGTTAATTATCGCTGATGCAGGGATTAATTTGTTGGCAAAAAAAAGCAATCAAGGTCTAGTGATTCCTGAAAATACGCAAATATTTGTGCGATTTAGGCAAGGAGGTGAAGAGTTTTTCTGGCATGGACAAACCAAGCGGTTAAAAAAATTATTCCAAGAGTGGGGTGTTTCGCCCTGGTTAAGAGAACGAGTTCCTTTGATTTATTTTAATGACACACTTGCAGCGATCGTTGGTTATGCGATGAGCGATTTATTTTTTTCTAAAGAATCTGCGAATGCATGGGTTTTCGTTAATAACTATTAAAAATTGTTTTAATTTTCATTAATCTGACTTAGATTAATAAAAGAAATAATTAAATATTAAATTCTGCCTCTCATGAAAAATATCTTAGACATAAAGTCATTACTTGCACTCAGTGGCAAACCCGGCAATATACCAGAAAACCTGATGGCATTTTTTTTATATTTAAAAAAAGTGAGGCGATTGAAAAAAAGTGGGGATCATTTTAATGCATTTGCAATGAGTTACGATGAAATAGATGGGTTAACAGAGATTATTGAGCGAATGGTAAAGGATTGTGGCGAAGACTTACGATTTCAAATTGCTATTTCAAAATGGGACGGAAGTGAAAGGTTAAATCATTGGTCCTTTTTAGAGTTCAATTTTAAAGGATCAGAAACGCCTCCTACTTTAGATATTTTGATTTGTGATCCCTTAGGCTTCATGCGATCTATAGTTTTAGTTAGCTCATTAAGCAGCAAAATGCGGTTTGGCGCTTTAAGTAAATTATGTTCATTGAAGATTTATATTCCTGTTGACACATTACAAATAGCAGGTCGTGCATGTGCTTATTTTGTGGCCGATAGTATTTCAATGTTATCCAATCAGGACAAGTACAGCCCGATTTATGATTATATGAGTACTCATCAACAAGAACCAAAAATGAAAGAAGCAATAAATATATTGGCGCTTATTCGTGAATCCCTCACTAATTGTTATACAGAGGAGGAACTTGATGATATCTATAATTTTAAGATAGCAGTTAGCTCCTTACCAGTCAGGCTATTACGTACAAAACACTCAATCGCCGAATTAGAAAAAGAAGTTCTCTATTCAGAAGAACATAAAGAAGAGGTTGTCAACGGGAAGGGTGAAACTGCCTGGGGCTCCATTAGTAAGAATTTATTTTTTGTTAAAGGTAGAGTTAGTGATGAGGAATATCGAAACATGAGAGTTAATAAAAAAATGGAAAAACTAGAGGGAATTGTAAGTGAGTTAACCTCCTCTACTACAGAGGAGGAGTTTTTATTATTTTATGAGACCATGCATGAACATCAGTTATCCAGTTTAGAGAAATTGGTAGAACAGAATGTCAGAATAGATAGTTATGCCTGCTCTTAGCACTCTGGTAAATTAACAGCCAAACCACCCATAGACGTTTCCTTATAGATGCTTTGCATGTCCATTCCAGTTTGTTTCATAGTCTTGATCACTTTATCCAGCGAAATTTGATGTTGGCCATCGCCAATAAGTGCCATACGTGTTGCATTTACAGCCTTCACAGCACCCATAGCGTTACGTTCAATACATGGTATTTGTACTAAACCTAAAACCGGGTCGCAGGTCATTCCTAAATGATGCTCCATTGCAATTTCTGCGGCATTTTCTACTTGTGCTACAGTACCACCAAGAACGGCTGTAAGACCTGCTGCTGCCATAGAAGAGGCGACACCAACCTCACCCTGGCATCCTACCTCAGCTCCAGAAATGGAAGCCCCTTTTTTATAAAGTATGCCTATAGCTGCTGCAGTGAGAAAATAGGTGTATATGACTTCATTGCTCATTTTATCATGTGCATGCTGACAATATTTAAGGACAGCAGGAATAATACCCGCAGCACCATTTGTTGGCGCCGTAACGATACGTCCACCAGCCGCATTCTCTTCATTGACTGCCATAGCATAAAGATTTAACCAGTTCATGATATCTGATTGTTCGAAAATACTTTTTACACCCTTTTCATTCATAAGCTTTTGATATAAATCAGGGGCGCGTCTTTTTAAATTAAGTCCACCTGGTAAAATACCATCATGCTCGCACCCATTAGCGATACAGTCATTCATCACTTTGGCAATGGCCAGAATGCCATGATGAATTTCCTCTGTACTGCGCCATGTTTTTTCGTTAATCAGCATTAATTCTGCAACGCTTAAATCATTTTGTTGGCATAACTCTAAGAGTTGGGCTGCGGTTGAAAATGGATATGGAGGTGGATTCGTATCCTCAGTGGTTTTGGAAAAATCTTCTTCGGTGGTAATAAAGCCACCACCAATTGAGTAATAAACCTGGTCAATCAATAAATTATTCTGATTGTCGAAAGCAGAAAACCGCATTCCATTAGAATGTTTTGGCAAGAGCTCTTTTTGCAAAAAAAGAAAATCAGTCGATTCATTAAAGTTAATATTTTTCTTGCCTGCTAAATTGAGTGTATGTGTGCTAAGAATTTCATGCATGCGTGGCACCATGGATTCAGGAGCTACAGTCTCAGGGGCTTTGTTTTCTAACCCATTTAAAATGGCTTTATCTGTTCCATGGCCTTTACCTGTTAAAGCCAGTGAACCATAGAGTTCCGTTTTAACGCGTTGTACCTGATTCATGAGCTGCTTGTCTTCAAGCAATTTTAAAAAGGCATTTGCAGCAAGCATAGGGCCGACAGTATGAGAGCTTGAAGGGCCAATTCCAATTGAAAATAAATCAAATACACTGATGTTCATGTGAGTTAATCTCTTGTTAAAATTAGTGCAAAGTGTAGAGGGATCTAAATTATTTGTCTATTTTAATTATAGTGAACATCTTGACTTTATGTTCGGTAGCATTATTTTGCTGGGAGCATTCTGTAACTGATCTGCATTAAGGACAGCCTCAATACAAGAAACTTTATAATATAGTTACAATTAATCGCGTTTAAATACTGGTAATTTCATGTGAATTTAGGCAGAATTATGATGCATTTTAGAATGTAATATCTTCTTATAAAACAATCGGTGAAGATATGCACAACAGAAAGACTACAAGGGGATTCTTTATGAAGATGAAATTGGTCACTGCAGCCATTATGGGGCTGGCAATGTCTACCACAATGGCTGCTACTGATGCTACATCGCTTGTTACGGATAAGGATAAATTATCTTATAGTATTGGTGCTGATTTAGGAAAAAACTTCAAAAATCAAGGTATTGATATTAATCCGGAAGCATTAGCAAAAGGAATGCAAGATGGAATGTCTGGTGCCCAATTGATTTTGACTGAACAACAAATGAAAGATGTTCTGAACAAATTTCAGAAAGATTTGATGGCAAAGCGTAGCGCTGAGTTTAATAAGAAAGCTGAAGAAAACAAATCTAAAGGTGAAGCGTTCTTATCAACCAACAAATCAAAATCTGGTGTTGTTGCATTACCAAGCGGCTTGCAATATAAAATTATTGAAGCAGGCACAGGAGCTAAACCAGGTAAATCTGATACAGTAACTGTTGAATATACTGGTACTTTAATTGATGGTACTGTATTTGATAGCACTGAAAAAACAGGCAAACCTGCTACATTCCAAGTATCACAAGTGATTCCTGGTTGGACTGAAGCATTGCAATTAATGCCTGCTGGTTCTACTTGGGAAGTTTTTGTACCTTCAGATTTAGCTTATGGCCCACGTAGTGTAGGTGGTCCTATTGGTCCAAATGAAACTTTGATTTTCAAAATTCATTTGATCTCTGTGAAAAAATCTGCCTAATTAATGAGAAGGGAATTTCCCTCCTTATCGTACCTCACTCCTAAACGCAGGAGTGAGGTTTTCCTAGAGATAAATTCTCCCGCCTTCTAAGAGATCCGCAAAGTGAATAAACGTCTACTTATTGTTTTCATTTTAGGTTTTTCCTCTGGTTTGCCAATGGCGTTAATCAGCAGTACTTTGCAGGCCTGGTTTGCATACAGCGGGATGTCAATTTTTGCTACTGGAACATTAAGTTTAATTAGTTTGCCCTATGCTTATCGTATTTTCTGGGGACCTATCCTAGACCGTTATTCTCTCTTTAGTATGGGTAAAAGACGAAGTTGGATCTTGAGTATGCAATTTTTATTGCTTCTTGGGTTTAACTTAATGGCTTGGTTTACTCCAGAGCAATATCCTAAGCTAATGGCTTTTTTGGCTCTGATTTTAGCGTGTTTTTCTGCGACTCAAGATGTCGCAATTGATGCACATAGAGCAGAATACTTACCAACCAGTGAACATGCTTTAGGTGCTTCTTTAGCCGTATTGGGATATCGAATAGCGTTATTGTTATCAGGCGGTTTGGCTTTAGTTATGGCAGAGAAATTAGGCTGGGCTTTTACCTACCGTTTTATGGGTTTCATCATGATTGCTGGCATGTTTGCTGTCTTTTTTAGTGAAGAGCCCAGTGTTGCAATCAAAGAGAAAGGTAATTTTGCTTTATCTTTTTTAGCTCCTGTCCGGGAATTAATATCCCGTCCGGGGATTATTCCTCTGTTGCTGTTTATTTTTTGTTATAAGTTGGGTGAGGCATTTACCACGACTACCAGTGGTATCGTCATGCCTTTTTTAATTCAAGGACTCGGCTTTTCTTTAGAGACTATTGGCTACATCAATAAAATGCTAGGTGTCGGCTCCATTTTACTTGGAGGTTTGTGCGCAGGATTTTTATTGATGCGCTATTCTTTATATCGCTCATTATTTTTCTTTGGATTGCTGCAAGCACTGACTAACGTTCTATTTGTTGCTTTGGCAATGATAGGGAAGAATATTACTTTATTGGCAATCGCAGTATTTTTTGACAATTTTGCGGCGGGAATGGGATCTACAGCCCTTGTTGCCTTATTCATGCGTTTAGTGGACAAACAATATACTGGAACTCAATTTTCTATGCTTGTTGCTCTATCTACATTGCCGCGTATTATTTCCGGGCCTTTTGCTGCAACGATTCAAATAGCAATAGGCTGGGTAGGTTTGTATCAACTCTCAATTTTGTTTGCTTTGGCATTCATTCCCTTTTTAATGATGATCAAAGAGCAAACTAAAGAAAATCGACAAGACGTGGCTGAAGTAGAAAAAGAGGGTGAGCTAAATCCCATTCGATAGTGAATTCTGTTTACATATATTTTTTATTTAATTTGATAACAACACCACTGACTCCTACCAAGAGTAATCCAATAACAATCAAGGTAATTGGCCAGCCTACGGCGTGAGGGAAATGTTGGCTTGAAAAATACAAAATGTAGCCTAAAGTTGCCAAGCTTGCCATAAAGAGTAAGACACGGCTGCTTTCGATAATCGCCATATAAATTAATCCACAAGCTAATCCTAAATAGAGAATTTCATAGGGTTGATCTTTAACAATATCAAAGGTCACTGAGAGTAGGGTCAGTGATGAAATGAAAAAGAGTATTCCAGCGATGCTTTGGTATTTTGAATGATTGATAAACGAACTGACAGCCAATAATGAGCTACTAAGCACAAGCCATTTTAAGCGTTCTGGTATCCCCAGCAATTCAAATATTGCCAGGAAAAAGGAATAGAGACAAATCAAAGTAATAAAAGCGAGTACGGTCAGCCGGGTGCTTATAAATGCAATGCCATGTTGTAGAAAAAGAATGAGACTGACAATGAGTACACCCCGTGTTGGCATTAGTATCGAAGTATATTGTGATAAAAGGGTAAGTAAGCCACCGGCCTCAAGAATTGCGGCAACAAGAAATAGTGGGGTTGTAGTTCTAGATGATTTATCTTGATAGTAAAGCCCCAGAAGAAAAGTTAAAAATCCAAAACCTAAATTTAAAATAATACGGTTGTTATCTGTTGTGCTAGCAAAAATAATGCATCCAAATACAACTGTGGTGAGTGTAAGAATGAATGTTTTATCCCATAAAATCGCAAGACGTTGATGGATAAAGTAGATAATTGCAATGATTAACATCCACCATATTGGCAAAATCAAATTATATTCCTGTAATAAGATGGTAAGTCCTATTGGTTCAAGAAATAAGGCAATCAGAAATAATGGTGTCGAAGCTTTTTGGTAATTAGAGTGTTTTAAGCATAAAAATGCCAAAATAAATGATGAGAAACCAAAACCTAGAGTCAGGGTTATGCGTTCATAGATATTGAAATCCCCCCATTTCATGGCAATCAATGCGCAAATCCCTGCAAAGATTAAAATGCCGCCAATATAACTATATAGTTTATTTAGCCAACTATTTTGATCTCGAGGGTTTGTCGTTGGGTTGGGCTTTAGAGCAAAGGCGATTTCCTTAACATCAATTTGATATTGTTTCGCAAGGTCAACAATCTTTTGTAATGCCTGTTCTTTATTCATGGTTTAACCCAACCAATAAATTGAACATTATTTGAAGTAAAATATTGTCCTAAATTTAGGTTGGATAATTTAACGCACGTAGAGTTTTTTTTAAGGCAAATAGAACTATTTTTATAATTGTTACCAATCAGAAGATCGGACAATAACCCGGTATTTAAATTATTATTACCTATGTACAAAATATATCCGTCGGGAGACTCCAGTGATGTATCCAGTTTAAATTGTTTGGCCGATTGCACCAAGTCTTCTTTAAAAGTTGAGCTATCATTAAAGTTTGGGAAATCTAATGGAAGCTCTCGCACTTTTTGTGTTTTTGCATCAAAGAGGTAGAGTTTTTTTATTGCCCAATAAGAATTATTTTGGACTTTTGTATATTGAGCTACCAATTGATCATTTTTAACAATTAGATTAACTTGCACTGGAAAGGACCCAGAAGACGAGTCCAGGACAGAAAATAAGAGACTATAACGTGGCGGATCAGTTTTAAACCAAGGAATATTTGAAACAACAAAAACAAGTATGAGGAGAATGGGTAATGACAGTCCTGCAATCAAAGTCAAATGACTTTTAATCCACTTAGTCGACATCTTCATTCCTTAAGTTGTATCGAGCTGTTTGCGCTTCTTTATAGTATAGGCAGTTTTTTTTAGTTACGAATTGGCAGCCTAACTACGATCAGAATATGGCCATCTATGCGAAAAACCTTTGATGGAGCCTGTTGTCAATTTAATATTGACTTAATAATAATAAATTATAATAAAAATATCTCAACAAGACTTAAATTTAAACAATGAAGCGACATTATTGCACTGCTAGTGATAGTTTAGATCAAAATAAAAACAAAATGTATAAGGTACATATCGATAATAAGGAAATTTCATCAGTCACTTCGGGTAAAGACAACACAGAATTAACTATAAGACTTCCGAAGATGTCAGATTTAGATTATATAGAAGAAAATGGATTAATAATGACCAAAACCATAGATGAAGAAGCTGTTTCTGCTGTAGAACAGGCAGGAAGCTATCTTGACGAGGATGATAAAATTCATATCCCTCTTATTTTATTGTGCAATGGAAAGATTGCTTGCTATCTGCAATTGGTAATATCCCCTGCAACAAAGGAAGCTACCATTGATTGGTTAGGTACAACACCTCCTTTACGAGGAAAAGGATTTGCAAAACTATTCTTATTAACTATTCTGAATCTTCTCGAAAAATATGGGATAGAACAAATTGATTTAACTTCAAGTGAAGAGGGAATGTCCTTGTATTTAAAATGCGGCTTTTTGCCAATCGATGAAAAACTTCTTATTTTTTTAAAGCCGGGACAAAGTTTATTACAATCGATTCCACAAGTTCTGAATTATGTGCATGCTCATGAAGATGGGACTATTAATACAGTGATGTCTCTAGATTTCACTGAGGTATATTGTCAGCAAATATTACAAAACTATTTAGCTGAAAATAGAACGATGCTTGCAAAAATTAATAATGATCCTGAGGTGGAAATGTTATTAAAAGTAGCATGCGCTATTGATAATAGTGTTTCTTCACAAGAAGAGCAAGAGAATGATCCGATTCACTTTTCTTCATATAAACATACATTTTTTAATATGGAAAAAAATAGTGGCGCAGCGCTGCAATTTGATTTGGCTCACTATGTGAACCAAGGACCTATGCAACCTGCAACTGAATTAACGGACACTGTTGCAAAACAATTACAGTTTTGAAATGAAGTGTTGTCAACTAACTTGGTACCTAGGGTGGGACTCGAACCCACACGGTGTCACCACCACCGGATTTTGAATCCGGCGCGTCTACCAATTCCGCCACCCAGGCATTTGAGCGGCCATTATAACAAAGAAATAAATTCTCACAATGGGTTTTAGTATATTATTATTTAAAAATAACTAATTATTAAGCGGGTTTTATGAGGAAATATCATTTTGTTATTCTTAGTTTTTTTCTTGCACAATTTGCAGCACATAGTTATGCAACGAGTTGTCCTGATCCTGAAACAACCTCTTTAAAATGGGGTGTACCACCCGCACCATGGATGGTAAATCCTTATTCCCCTAATCCTCCTCAAGGAGAGAAAAATACCCGTTTTGTACGTGCAAATATTTTAGTTGCTGGTTATGGACAAGGGGTGATTTGTACTTATAAGAACTCAGTAGGGGAATATTCCATTTGGTGGCAGGTTCTTACTAAAATCCCATCACGTCTTGATTACCATTGGATTGAAACATTGAATGGTTTTGTTTGTACTCAAGGATTAGAGCAATGTCTGTTTTACAACGCCTGATTTGATGAGGTCCTATAAATTGGTTTGGTTGATTTTGTACTAAAATTAACTATATATTTTTTTAATCATCAAAAAAGGAGTCCTGATCATGGATTTGAGTACACTTACGAACCAAAGCCCTAAAGTTATGGCTGTGGTAGAAGCTATAAAAAACGATCCTAATTTTTTTAGTGAGTTAAAAGATAATCCTCAGCAAGCATTAAGTAAAATTGGTGTGGAGCTCAGTGAGGAGGAAATGGGTCTCGTGCAAAAATTAGGTGACTTAAAAGAGCTTGAAGCAGAGGCTGAAAGTTTTTTTGCCAAAATTAAGGGACTTTTTGGGTTTAAAGAAAAAGACAGTAATTAAATTTAAAGCAAATTAAATTATGTGCGTCATTTATGGCCTGGGCGTTATTTTTTCATGTCCATATTTCGGGTGCTAGCGTTTATGTAGTTTTAATAAATATGGTCTATATTATTAATGTCATAGACGAAAACGGAGTTTCAAATGAAAAATATGAATTGGGCTTCTAGATGGACAAACCAGCTTATTGCTGTTCTTTTTTTATTGAGCAGTCCTTTAGCTGGCGCGTATGCGGCATGTTGTTCAGGCCACGGCGGGGTTGCTTCTTGTAATAAAACTACCGGATTTCAAATGTGTAAGGATGGTACGGCCTCTCCAACGTGTAAGTGTACGAAGTCAAAAGCTGCAACGACAACAACAACCAAACCAAAAGCTAACAAAACAACTACCACTACAACACCAACCACAACAAACAAAACGACTACGACTACAACGAAACCTAAAAGTCACTGGTGGAGTGGAAAGTCAACAACTACTAAACCTACAACAAGTACAACACCTAAAAGTACTACAACCAATGGTACAAGTAGTAAAGGGTGCTGTTCGAAACATGGTGGGGTAAACCAATGCAATAAATCCACTGGTTTTCTAACCTGTAAAGATGGTTCGCAATCACCTAGCTGTGCTTGTCATTAAACCATTATATTTCATAACCCAACTACGTGGTAATTGTAGCCTGGGTGCAGCATAGCGGAACCCAGGGTTGTCTGAATAAATTTCCCGGGTTCCGCTACGCTACACCCAGGCTACGTTTTTTGGGTTTCAACTCAGACGACAACTCTGTATTATATTATGCATTGGATTTGTGGAAGCCCTGTACTTCTTGAGAAAGAAGCGACATGTACTCTTCACAACTGATAAGCTTGTCCTGTTTGTTGTTTTACAGCCGACTGTTACGTATTTTGTAATGCGTGTTCAGTAGACTGTGTCACTGGTGGCTGATTAGGGGCTGTATTGCTTTGTTGTACTTTTTGCGCTGGATCGATATTCTCATTAGTCACTGCTGTATTTGTGCGCGCTTGATCATTCAGTTTCGCAATAATTCGCGTAATTCCAAATTCACCGCTAGATTTACGCTCCATAGTTAAATAAACATTCAGCAGCTGTGTCGCTTTTACTTGATCGTTTTGATAAATAACTTGTAACGGTAACTCGAAGCTCCATTGATTATTTGTCATTCCAGTGAGTTTTGCTTGGCCGAGCACTTTACTACTCATAATCAAGTTTTGTGATTTAATTGCTGCTAAGTTGCCCGATTTATCTAAAGCATTCTTAAAGTGCTCCCAGCCTTGAGCTGTATAACAGGGCTCCAATTTTTGTAATTCAGTCTCTATCGTTGCAGAACTAAAATTGAAAGATTGGGCTGCGGCTTGCTCTGCCCATTTTGTAACCAAATTTTCATCAATCTTCGTCGTGGCGTCAGGAACTTTGTAATCACAATTAATTATCTTGGGCTTTGGTGGCACGGAGGGCGCATTAAAAATAATTTTTGGAACTTGAGTTGATTGAGAAAGTTCACGTTTGGAGGATGGAGGAGTCGCATTCGGGACGGCTTTCATTTGTAAAATTGCGAGCTCCCCATCCATTTTCCTGCCTATCGTTAAATTAACATCAACTTGTTGGGTCATTTGATTCTTATCATTTTGATAGACTACTACTTGCATTGGCAAGGTAACATTCCACTGATTGTTTTTATTTTCGCTAAGTTGTGGTTCCATATCGCTGTCTGGATTTTGATTTTTAATGATTTTTATTTTATCTAAATTGTGTAATGCTAAATTAAATCCGATGCTTCCTTTTTCCTTAAGATAGGAGAGCACTTTAGGTAGTTTAGTACCCAAAACATCTGATTTAATATCAAGAAATTGATTTTCGGCCTGCTCTTTTGCGGTATCTAAATAGTGTAATACAGAATTCAATCCAATGGTTTCTTGTTCTTTCAAATAGGATGCTAATTGAGGCAATTTAGTATCCAAGATCTCCGATTGAATCGTCAGAAACTGATTTTTGGCCCATTCAAATTCATCTGCATTAAGCGGTTTTTCTCCTTCCACAACCGCTATGGGATTTTTATTATCATCAGAAGTTAAGTTTTGTGCATCTAAGCTTTGATATTTTTGTCCTTCAATAAGATATTGGAGGGGGTTGCTATTATCATGATCTAGTTTGAAGCACAGTTCGGCCTGGTTTGGGGCATCATCCTTCTCTGCGACGGATGATTTTGAATTCGTAACGAATAATGAGGCCACAAAAGAAGCAGCCAGTTTTTGTAGGTTATCCACATTATTGATTTGATGAGTCACGCTCAAAGCAACACTGTTTAACGCCTCTCTTACGGTGATTGCTTTTTGAGATAATGCAGGCAAACGTGGCGTTGTGATCATCTGGACTATCCCGAGTTTAAATGCGTTTCTCCAGCTGATAGTTATGTACACATTGAGAAAATGGGTTACCTCTTCTTTATCGTTTTTATAAAAAACTTTAATGGGTACGTTCATTTTCCATTGGTTTTCCTGGGTATCAATAAATTGAATTTCTCCATCTAATGCGCTGCTCACCTTTAGATTTTGTGTTTTAATTGAATTAATATTTCCTGAATCTTGTAATGCATTCATGAAGCTAGCCCATCCATTTTGCGTATAACATGCTTTTAAATTCTTCAATTGAGAATCAAAAGACAGGAAATTAAAATCAAAAGAATGGAGCACGGCGTATTCTGCCCAGCTTACAATTAAGGTTTTATCAATTTTTTTGGTTTCTGCAGAAATTCTATAATCACAATTGATTTCGATTGATTGCGACTTTTTTGTTGTAATGTAGGATTTGGTATCCGTGGATGTTTTTTCAGAAATAACGCTTGGGGTTTGTGCTGCATGTACTGGCACACAGACTAGATTAAATAACACCCCACAAGCTATAATTTTTTTCATGAGATAACATCCTTATTAATATCAACAATTTTTTGCTAACGTCCTGTAATTATAGATAATATTCTTGATTATACTTTTTTATTAGGATTTGTTTTCACTTCTAATATTTGTTCTGAGCCTATTCTATTTTAAGAGTGTATTAGAGAGTACAAAAATTTCAACATGGCTCAAGAGATCTTACAACAATCTTGTTACCACTAAATGCAGATTTCAAGCATCCATGCCTTTATTTTACATATGAATTGGGGCCTAGATACGGTTTTCCGTAATATCTATCATCATTTGCAGGGATTTTTTGGCATTATCAATAACCCATTGCTGATCATGTGCCGCTAATCTATGTCTGCTTCCAGTGAATTCATTGACCACATCTCCTGCTTTAACTTCATTATACGACATGGTTTTTCCTTGTCTTAGTAAATCGACAAGAGCAACAAGATGAGGGGGATCATTGCGGGACATGGTAGCACAACCACAACCTATACCTTTTTCATTTTCTTTTTTAGGGGCTTCAGCCAAATTAACTACTGCGATATTTAAATTTTTACAATGTTGCTTTAGATTTTCTACCATATGATTTTCAGTGCCAATAGCATAACGTTTGGTTTTAGCTCGATCATGAACCACATAATCCCAGATAAAGGCTGTAGACCCCGAATGTTGTGCCACTTGGATTACTGAATTGCGGCACTCAGGATGTACGATAGTAGCATATCCTTGATTATGCCAATAATCACACATTTCGGGTTGATAATGCGTGTGTACAGCACATTGGCTTGCAAATAGAATGAGCTGTGAGTCATCAAATTGTTTTAGCGTTTTTGCATCTTGATTTGCAAGTGAATATTGAGCTCCTGCAGTTCCACCTGGCCAATAAGCAAGATTTTTTATGCCTAACCAATAAGCTACGTTTTCTCCCATATGTTGATCGGGAATAAATAGAATTTTTTTATTTTGCTTCAGGGCCCATTGAAATATTTTTTTTACATTTGAACTAGTACATACAGCGCCACCTTGGGCACCAGTAAGTGCCTTGACTCGGCCTGAAGTATTCATATAGCACACAGGTAAAATATTCTCAGCGCCATAACGTTCATTTAAATCGAGAAAAGCAGGTTCCACCATAAAGTCTTTCGCAAGCATCTCCATCGTGCAACCAGATTTAGGATTAGTAATATAAACTTGCTGGTTTTTGTTCGCTAAAATACTGATTGACTCGGCCATGAAATGCACCGCCGATTCGATAATAACGGATTTTTCAGGATGCTCAGCGGCCATCAAAGCCAATTGGTAGGAATCACCAATAAGTCCACCAAATTGCTCAACTAAACGGACAATATCGCCACCCATGTAATAATGTGCCAAGAGTAATAGCCGTTCTCCAAAATGATCCTGTGCTTTTTTGAGATAAGGTGTCATCCAAGCTAAAACAGTGGTGAGCTTACGATCAGGCAATGCCTGGTATTCTTGAGCATAGGGGATAAATTCTTCTTGATACCAGTCGATAGGGTAGTCACTTTGGCAAATGCTCATATCATTGCTGATGGGCATTAATGTAGTTTCAGGTGTATAAAGGGTGGGGTTTTTAAACATCTTTTGCCTCAAAATCATTTTAATGTGTCGCTTTTCTAATGTAGCCCGGTGCAGCGTAACCGGGGTTTCGCTGCACCTTGGTTACATTTGGTATTATTCTGGCGAAGTATCCTGTAATCCAAGTTTAGCAATACTTTCTTGTGCCTCAGCTTTTTTATTTGGGTAATCTTCTCGGAAGTGACCACCACGTGATTCCCGTCTTGCTAGAGCAGCTCTGACAATTAATTCAGCATTGAGAATAATGTTTCTTAGCTCAATAAAATCTCGGGTGATACAATGCTTCCAATAATACTCTTCAATTATTTTTTTTCGCTTCATTATTAATTGTAGTAGATCTTCAAGTCCTGCCTCAGTACGAACTATACCTGCATAAGAAGTCATTTCTCCTCTTAAGCCACGCCACTGCGCATTGATTTGACTGGCTCGCCTGGCATTAACTTCACTTGGGGCACTCCAGTTTGGAATATGTTCTGTGTATTTCCAGGGAGCAGAAATGTCTTTTAAAGTACATCGTGCGGCATTAGAACCCATGACTAAGGCTTCAAGTAACGAATTACTTGCAAGGCGATTCGCACCGTGCAAACCAGTAAAAGCCACTTCCCCTATGGCATAGAGGCGTTTTAAATCGGTGCGGCCATCAATATCGGTAAGTATACCACCACACTGATAATGTGCCGCAGGTACAACAGGGATCATGTCCTGACTCATATCGATACCAATGGACAGTAGCGTCGTATATATCTGAGGAAAACGTTTTTTCAAAAACTCTTTGGATTGATGGGTTATATCAAGGTAAACATATCCCATTTGGCTGCGTTCAATTTCACTAAAAATGGCGCGTGCAACGACATCACGTGTTGCCAACTCCATTTGCTCAGGGGCGTAGTGTTTCATGAACCGCTCCCCTGTTTCAGCATTTTTAAGAAAGCCTCCTTCACCACGCACTGCTTCTGAGATGAGGAAATTATTTAAAGAATGATGATGTAATAGGGTAGGGTGAAATTGATAGAATTCCATATTGCCAATACGTGCTCCAGCACGATACGCCATAGCCACACCATCTCCAGTGGCAACCATGGGGTTGGTTGTATATCTGTATGTTTTACCTGCGCCTCCAGTGGCCAGTACCACACAATTGGCCAAAAACGTATGAATTTGATTTGCCGCACAATCTAAAACATAAGCCCCTAAAACTTCTCCTTGAATATCCGTGCGATGGGGGTGGTAATGAGTAATCAGATTCACAGCGACATGATGTTCAAAAAAATGAATCTGCTCTTTTTGTACTGCAAGTTGATTCATTGTTTGAGTTATAGATAAGCCTGTTTGATCACCACAATTAAAAATACGTCGATGAGAATGTCCACCTTCTTGTGCTAAATGAAAACTACCTTTGTTGTCTTGCTTGAAATGAACGTTGTATTCGCCCAATTGCTTTATTGTATCTGGGCCTTGACGAATAATAAATTCAACAGCCGGTGCATAACACAATCCATCACCGGCAATTAGGGTATCTGAAATATGGGATTCCAGGGAGTCTTCTGCTGAAAAAGCAGCAGCAATGCCACCTTGAGCATAACGACTATTGCATTCAATGGCTTCTGCCTTGCTAATTAATGCAATGTTTAAACGTGGTTGCAGACTAAGGAGCTGCAAACAATATTGCAATCCTGCCAGTCCTGTACCAATAACAAGCACATCAAACTCGAAGGTTCGTCCTTGTTGTGAGTGGGTATCACTCATAAAAAGGCCTTTACTAATTGAGTTGCTAGCCCCGTATAGTTCTCTGGTTTCAGTTTAAGCAGTTGCTCTTTCGCTTCTTCGGGTATGGAAAGTCCCTTAATGAATACTTTGAGACTTTGCTCATCAATTCCATGTCCGCGCGTTAACGATTTTAATTGTTCATAAGCATCAGGCACATTATAGCGGCGCATCATAGTTTGTACTGCTTCAGCGAGTACTTCCCAGTTTGACTTTAAATCTTCTTGCAAAGCGCGCTTATTGATTTGTAATTTATCATTACCTTTAGCCAAAGAGAGATACGCGATTAAGCTGTACGAAAATCCCATACCTATATTACGTAAAACTGTAGAGTCGGATAAATCGCGCTGCAGTCTTGATTGAGTGAGTTTATTGGCAAAATGAATAAAGAGGGCATTAGCCATCCCCAGGTTTCCTTCTGCATTTTCAAAATCAATAGGATTTACCTTATGCGGCATAGTGGAAGAACCGACTTCACCTTCTATTGTTTTTTGTTTGAAGTAGCCAAGAGAAATATAGCTCCAGATGTCTTGGGTATAGTCCAGTAAGATATTATTAATACGCATCATAATTTGTGATACTTCAGCCAAACCATCATGCGGCTCAATTTGTGTGGTATACGCATTAAAAGACAAACCTAGAGAGGTAACGAAGTTAGCGCAATGTTTACGCCAGTCTACTTCAGGGTAAGCCACAACATGTGCATTATAGTTACCAACAGCACCGTTGAATTTACCAGGAATCAAGACTTCACATAATTGTTGTTGCGGTCTTTTGAGACGAGCCACAAAATTGATTAGCTCTTTCCCCATCGTTGTCGGTGTTGCGGGTTGTCCATGTGTTCTAGATAACATAGATACATCGCCATGTTGTTTTCCTAGAAGTGTAATGCCGCCCATGATTTCAGCAAGCGTGGGTTGAATGACTTGCGCAATGGCTTGTTTTACCATTAAGGCATAAGCTAAATTGTTGATGTCTTCTGAGGTACAAGCAAAGTGTATGAAAGGAATAATTGCTTTCAAACTGTTATTCTGCTGGAGCTTATCTTTTAGATAATATTCTATTGCTTTAACATCATGATTGGTTTGCTTTTCAAATTCTTTAATCTTGATTGCTTCAGCTTCATCAAAATTGGCCATAAGATCATTGAGAAAATCTTTAGCTTTCTGATCTAACGGAGGGACTTCAGGAATAGAATTATTCGCAGCCAAAGATTCAAGCCAACGAACTTCTACAGTGAGGCGATAATAAATTAAAGCGAATTCACTAAAGTAGGGACTCAAAGCCCGTGTTTTATTAATGTAACGTCCATCGATTGGAGAGATCGCATTTAAAGCAGTAAGAGTCATGAGTAGCTAGCCCTAATGGTAAAGCACATATAATATTAGATGCGCGAGCAGATGTGAATTAAAGTGAGGAATTTTATCAGAAAATTGATATTTTTTTAATATGTTTGTGTATAATAGTTTCATTTTTGCAAATGAGTTACAACATTTTATGAAAACCGTTATTGAATCTTATCAAGTAGGTCTGTTTCACAAGAAATATTGGTTACAAAATATTATATCAGGAATAATTGTAGGCGTTGTTGCTTTGCCTTTGGCAATGGCATTTGCTATTGCCTCGGGTGTTAGGCCGGAGCAGGGAATTTATACAGCAATTATTGCTGGGATAATTGTTTCGGTTATGGGCGGGAGCCGGTTACAAATTGCAGGCCCTACAGGTGCTTTTATCGTGGTACTTTCAGGGATTACTGCAAAATATGGAGTGTCCGGACTGCAAATTTCCACGCTGATTGCGGGGTTCATGTTATTATTTTTTGGACTTGCTCGTTTAGGCGGTATTATTAAATTTATCCCGGCACCTGTGATTATTGGGTTTACTGCAGGAATCGGTGTAGTGATTTGGGTAGGACAATGGCACTACTTTTTTGGTCTTCCCTCTGGAGGCAGTGGCCATTTCCATGAAAAGTTATGGTATTTATTAAACTCTTTTCCACAACTTAATCTATCTACAACTCTTTTGGGATTTTTCTCGTTATTCTTAGTCATTTTTTCCAATAGAGTTCCTGGGCTAAAGCGTGTTCCTGGTCCACTTGTCGCTTTATTAGTCATATCCATATTACAGGCCATCTTTCATTTTTCTGGGGTAGCAACCATAGGTTCCTCATTTGGAGGGATCCCACAAGGCTTGCCAGAATTTAAACTACCCGAGCTGACTGTCGATAGAGTGATTGAATTGATAGGGCCGGCATTCACTATTGCTATGCTGGGTGCGATAGAATCTCTTTTATCCGCAGTTGTTGCTGACGGGATGGCAGGGACAAAACATAATTCCAACCAAGAGCTTATTGGGCAAGGAATCGCTAATATTTTTGCACCTTTGTTTGGTGGATTTGCAGCAACAGGAGCTATTGCACGTACCGCAACAAACATTCGTAATGGTGGTAATAGTCCTTTGGCAGGGATAATTCATGCACTCACTTTGGTTTTAATTATTCTTTTCTTAGCTCCTTTGGCAGTAAATATTCCGCTAACCGTATTGGCGGCAATTTTATTTGTTGTCGCTTGGAATATGAGTGAGGTAAAACATTTTATTAAATTAGTACAACGCGCTCCCAAAGCGGACGTTGTGATTTTGCTGGTAACTTTTTTTCTTACAGTGTTTGTTGATTTAGTCGTTGCAGTAAATATAGGCGTCATTCTTGCTGTGTTGCATTTCATTCGACGGATGGCTTCCAGTGTTGAAGTACAACAAATGACTCAGGAAGAGCTAGCTCATGAATTGGCAGGGCAAAATATGGATGCTTTGCCTGAGGGCGTATTGGTTTATGCTGTAGAAGGGCCTTTTTTCTTTGCTGCTACTGAAGCATTTCAACATGCCTTAGCAGTAACCCATACTGATCCCAAGACCTTAATCATTAGAATGCGTTGGGTACCCTTTATGGATGTTACTGGTTTGCAAACTCTGGAAGAGGTTATTGAGGATTTACAAGAACGAAAAGTGCGGGTGATTGTCAGTGGGGCTAATTCACGAGTAGAGGAAAAACTACGCAAAGGGGGTATTGTGACGCTTCTGGGTGACAAGAATTTCCATAAAGATTTTTCACAAGCCTTAGCTGCATGTAACGTATAGTTTGACTTTTGTATAGGGTACTCATACCTTGGATTAAGGAAATTATCTACTGAATCTGTGGGTATGAGTATGAATATTGTCTCACAATAAAGTTTCTCATTCCCATAGCCGCACATTTTCAGTAAGATAATGATCATTTTACATGGCTTGGGGTAGTTATGACTGTCAAAACACATATTATCGATTTAGCACATCTTGGCATGCACGACCTAGAGCAGGTTGGCGGGAAAAATGCTTCTCTTGGAGAGATGATCAGTCATTTATCCTCAGCAGGGGTTGCTGTCCCAGGCGGTTTTGCAACAACTGCAGACTCATTCAAAGAGTTTTTGGCTCAGGATAATTTAGATAAAAAAATCTATGCAAAATTAGCAACCTTAGATGCAGATAATGTGCAGCAATTGGCTGTCATAGGAAAAGAAATCAGGGAAATGATTATCAATACACCATTTACTCCTGATTTTGAGCGCTCAGTGCGTGTGGCATACGAGCAACTGGCAAAATCTATAGGCCATGATAATTTTAGTGTGGCGGTTCGTTCATCAGCAACAGCAGAAGACTTGCCTGATGCTTCCTTTGCTGGTCAGCAAGAAACATTTTTAAATGTAAAGGGAATTGATGAAGTTCTGCTCTCAATAAAGCATGTTTTTGCATCCTTATACAACGATCGAGCAATTACTTATCGTACTCATCATCAGTTTGAACACCACGAAGTCGCTTTATCTGCAGGTATTCAACAGATGATTCGTAGTGATCTGGCTGTAAGTGGTGTGATGTTTACCATGGATACCGAATCGGGTTTTGATCAGGTAGTATTTATTACTTCATCCTATGGGTTAGGTGAAATGGTTGTTCAGGGAGCAGTCAATCCTGATGAATATTACGTACATAAGCCAGGAGTAAAAGCAGGCAGACCGGCTGTTATCCGCCGTAATCTGGGAAGTAAAGCGTTAAAGATGATTTATTGTGATGATCCCAGCAAGAAACAACGAGTTAAAACGGTCGATGTTGATGCCAAAGAACGATTGTTATTTTCTTTAACCCAAAATGAAGTGGAAAGTTTGGCACGTCAAGCTTTGATTATTGAAGAGCATTATGGCAGGCCTATGGATATAGAGTGGGCAAAGGATGGTTTGAATGGGCAACTATATATTTTACAAGCACGTCCGGAAACAGTAAAAAGCCGTGATAACAAACAAATATTGGAGCGTTATACCTTACAGAAAAAAGGAGAGGTATTGGCTGAGGGACGCAGTATAGGACAACGTATAGGCCAAGGTAAAGCACGAATTATTAAAGACGTCAGCGAAATGGACCGCGTGCAACCGGGCGATGTGTTGATTTCAGATATGACGGATCCTGATTGGGAGCCCGTAATGAAACGTGCTTCTGCTATTGTGACCAACCGTGGTGGTAGAACGTGCCATGCTGCGATTATTGCGCGGGAATTGGGTATTCCTGCTGTAGTCGGATGTGGGGATGCTACGAAAACCATACATGATGGTGATGAAGTGACAGTGAGCTGTGCTGAAGGGGATAATGGTTATGTTTACGCAGGTATATTACCTTATGAACTGATACGTCTTGATGTAGAAACCATGCCTGAGTTACCGATGAAAGTCATGTTAAATGTGGGTAATCCTGAAAGAGCGTTTACATTCCAATCGATTCCTAACTCAGGAGTAGGCCTGGCGCGCTTAGAGTTTTTAATTTCGAATACAATTGGTATTCATCCGCGTGCATTACTGGATTTTGACCGTTTAAAAGATAAAGAGTTAAAACAATTTATTACTGAGAAAACAGCGGCTTATGCTTCTCCTGTTGAATATTATATTGAACGATTAAAAGAGGGGATTGCAACAATCGCTGCTGCATTTTATCCCAAACCTGTAATTGTACGATTATCAGATTTCAAATCAAATGAGTATGCCAATCTTATTGGTGGTAATTTATATGAACCACATGAAGAAAATCCAATGTTGGGTTTTAGAGGCGCATCACGCTATGTTTCTGAATCATTTGCTGAGTGTTTTGCTTTGGAGTGTAAAGCGGTCCGACGAGTTCGAGAAGAAATGGGATTAACTAATGTCGAAGTGATGATCCCTTTCGTAAGGACAGTTTCTGAGGCGGGTAATGTGATTCAGGTTTTAAAACAACATGGACTTGAGCGAGGTAAGAATGGATTGCGTGTGATCATGATGTGCGAACTCCCTTCCAATGCATTATTAGCAGAAAAATTCTTAGAACACTTTGATGGCTTTTCTATTGGTTCTAATGACTTAACGCAATTAACATTAGGTTTAGACAGAGACTCTGGATTGATTGCCGCGCAATTTGATGAGCGCAATGATGCAGTAAAAGCTTTGTTGCACATGGCAATTTCTGAGTGTAAAAAGGCTAATAAATATATAGGTATTTGTGGCCAGGGCCCCTCAGACCATCAGGATTTTGCACTGTGGTTGATGAACGAGGGAATAGAGAGTGTTTCACTCAACCCTGATTCTGTTTTGGAAACGTGTTTATTTTTGGCAAAGCAATAAGCTTCTATAGATCTCTTTACTTGCCGCGCCTCATACGCGGTATCCAGAAAGGTATCCTGGTTGCTTGCAACCAGGATCTATTGAGGTATGCTCTAAGGAAATCGGGTTGCAAGCAACCAGGCTACATCGTAGCAAATTGCTTAAGTGCTCTTTTGCCTAAATAGGTTATCAAGTGGCGTATTATAGCGAGGTATGGAATCGTAATGCAGCGTTTAAAAAGGTGGTTTTTTCTTGCCGGAATATGTCCTGCGATGGCTTTTGCCTCTGCTGATCCTGGGCATGTGGATCCGGTTGCGTTTGTATTACTTGGTGTGACTACTATTTTTTTCTTTGCAATTATTGGACGATATACAGCAAGACGTTTACATCAGCCTAGTGTTCTTGGTGAATTGGTGATAGGGATCCTTATTGGCAATTTATTCTATTATTACGGATTTCCATTAGCTGTTTTATTACGAGAAGGCTCTTCAATTTTTGATATAGTCAAAGCAATACTTGAAGGGGTTTCGTTAAATCAAGCAGTTACATCGATTATACCTAACTCAAATTATGCGCAACAAGTAGTCAATGCGTTAAGCGGACCTCATGGAGCTGATTATTTGAAAATCGCCTATATCGTGGATATTTTTTCGCGTTATGGAGTTATTTTTCTCCTTTTTATGGTGGGTTTGGAAAGCTCCATAGAAGAAATAAAGCATACAGGCCGTGATTCATTTTTTGTCGCGTTGCTTGGGGTGATTGCGCCCATGCTTCTGGGTTTTGGTGTCGCCTATCTATTAATACCTAATGGTACCTATCAATCTGATTTATTTATTGCAGCTACTCTGAGTGCGACCAGTATAGGAATTACAGCCCGGGTACTGACTGAAATGAAAAAATTACGTACCCGAGAAGCAAAAATTATTTTGGGTGCAGCGATGTTGGATGATGTGATGGGCCTGATTATATTGGCCGTGGTCAGCTCTTTAGTAATTAGTGGGGTCGTAGATATGATGGTTGTATTGCGCATTATTGTGAGCGCAGTACTGTTTTTTGCGGGTACTTTATTTTTAGGTCCAATCGTTTTACGTAAGGCTATCCATTTTTTTCGTTTTCTTGAACCCTGGGAGTCAAAGTTATTTATTTCTTTCCTTTTTATTATGATGCTCTCTTGGTTAGCTTCTGTGCTACAACTTGCAACAATTATTGGTGCTTTTACAGCTGGAATTATTCTTCATGATGACTATTTTGATGGTAAGCCTTTAAGCAAGCAAGAAAATCGTAGTATTTACCATCTATTATCTCCTTTGGAAACGATATTGGCTCCTATGTTTTTTATCGTGATTGGTATCCAGGTTAAATTAGAAAGTTTTTATCACTGGAATGTGATTATTTTGGCAAGTGGCTTAATCGTTGCTGCTGTAGTTGGCAAATTACTCTGTGGTTATGGGGCGCGCACTTCAAATGATCGATTGCTTATTGGTATTGGGATGTTACCACGCGGTGAAGTAGGTTTAGTTTTCGCTTCTATTGGTCGAACTCTAGGTGTCATTTCCGATGATTTATTCTCTGCAATAGTTTTGATGGTTATGATTACTACGTTTATAGCTCCTGTGTTATTAAAAGCACGTTATACAGCGAAGGATAGGAAACTAGCACATGAATAAAGCTTTTTTAGAGGTTGAGTCCGATGTAACGCGTGCATTACGTGAGGATGTAGGTGCTGGAGATGTTACTGCGAGTTTATTACCTCCTCAGCTTCAGGTTGAGGCAGAAATTATTTCTCGAGAACCGATGGTCGTTTGTGGCCAAGCTTGGGTTAATGAGGTATTCAATCAGCTTGATGAGCAAATCAAGCTGGAGTGGCGTGTTGCTGAAGGTGAGTGGTTAACACAAGCATCTACGCTATGTACTTTATATGGGCCAGGAAAAAGTATTTTAACAGGTGAACGTACTGCATTGAATTTTTTACAGACTCTTTCAGCTACAGCAACGCAAACGCATCGATATGCACAAAAGCTTCGTGGTACACCGACTCGATTGCTGGATACGCGTAAAACCATTCCGGGCTTAAGAATGGCGCAAAAATATGCAGTGACGTGTGGCGGTGGTTTTAATCATCGCATGGGACTGTATGATGCTGTTTTAATTAAAGAAAATCATATTGCTGCCTGCGGTTCAGTAGCCAAAGCGGTTGCATTGGCAAGACAGAACCATAAAGAAATTTTAGTTGAAGTAGAAGTCGAAACTCTAGATGAGTTGCGTGAAGCAATTTGTGCTCATCCAGATCGAATTATGCTGGATAATTTTAGCGAGAAAATGCTTGAAAAAGCAGTTAGAATGAATCAGCCAAAACATTGTACTTTAGAAGTGTCTGGGGGCGTTACTCTGGAAAACATTGCTGCAATAGGTCGATTAGGTGTTGATTTTATTTCCGTTGGTGCAATTACCAAATCAATTCAAGCCATAGACTTGAGTTTACTTATTAGGAAGATTTTATGATGCCAATGATTGTTTTTACAGGAGGCGGTACAGCAGGGCATGTAGCGCCTAATATGGCGTTGATACGTGAATTGAGTCGTAAAGGTTGGGAAATTGCCTATATAGGTTCTGCTAGTGGTATTGAAAAACAGATGATAGAACCACTCAAAATCCCATTTTATAGCATAAGTAGTGGTAAATTACGTCGATACCTCAGTGTAAAAAACTTATTGGATCCGTTTAAGATCATATTGGGTATCGTGCAATCTTTTTTCTTACTTAATAAGTTAAAGCCGGATGTGATTTTTTCCAAGGGAGGATTTGTTGCATTTCCGGTTGTAGTCGGCGCTTGGTTAAATCGGATTCCTGTTGTTGCTCATGAGTCGGATATGAGTCCTGGACTTGCTAATCGGCTTTGTTTTCCCTTTGTTCATAAAATTTGTCTGACTTTTGAGGCGGGCAAAAAACATTTTAAAAAACAGGATAAAATTGAAATAACCGGAACGCCTATCCGTGAGCAGTTGTTTGCGGGTAATGGTGACCGTGGCCTTCAGTTATGTGGATTTAATGCGGACAAACCATGTCTCTTAGTTATCGGCGGCAGTTTGGGGGCCGGCTCCATCAATCGAAGCATTCGTGATTCTTTAGAGCAATTAACTCAAGAATATCAAATTATCCATATATGTGGAAAAGGGAAATTAGAGCCTTCTTTAATGGCTCGAGAAGGGTACAAACAATTTGAATATGCAAATGAGGAGTTAGCTGATTTGTTTGCTGCAGCCTCAATTGTTATTTCACGCGCAGGTGCGAATTCTCTTTATGAAATTTTGGCTTTAGGCAAGCCCCATATTTTAATTCCTTTATCGGCTGAAGTGAGTCGGGGAGATCAAATCCAAAATGCTCGATATTTCCAAGGATTGGACATTAGTCTCGTAATTGAAGACAAATCTTTAAATACAGATACTTTGCTGCAAAGCTTACATGAACTGGAGAAGAATAAAAGGGATATTATTAATAAAATCAATGCACTAAATATTAAGTCGGCTACGGAGCAAATTGTAGCTATTATTGAGGAGCAAGTTCATGTTCAATCCGCAAGCACTGTATGATTTTGTATGTCACCAATGGGAAAAGGAAATTATCCCTAGCTTATGTGATTACATAAAAATTCCTAATAAATCACCTCATTTTGATCCAAAATGGCAAGAACATGGGTTAATGGAGCAGGCGGTTACCCATATTGCTAATTGGTGTAAGGCCCATGCGCCTAAAGGAATGATGTTAGAAGTGATGCGGTTAGAAGGTCGTACCCCTTTAATTTTTATCGAAGTTCCTGGACAAATCGATGAAACAGTTTTGTTGTATGGTCACCTTGATAAGCAACCTGAAATGTCAGGATGGAGTGACGATTTACATCCATGGAAACCGGTATTAAAAAATGGACGCTTATATGGACGAGGTGCTGCAGATGATGGTTATTCTGCATATGCTTCGTTAACTGCGATTAGCGCTTTGCAGAAACAAGGTTTATCTATTCCACGTTGTATCTTAATTATTGAAGCCTGTGAAGAAAGTGGAAGTTACGATCTACCTTATTATATTGAATTGCTCAATGAGCGCATTGGTAAACCCAAGTTAGTCATTTGTCTTGATTCTGGAGCTGGTAATTACGAGCAATTATGGATGACGACTTCATTGCGTGGCAACTTGGTTGGTGAACTGTCGGTTGAGTTAATTCGTGAAGGTGTTCATTCTGGGGCTGCAAGCGGTATCGTTGCAGACAGTTTTCGGGTGGCTCGTCAACTCATTAGTCGTCTCGAAGATGAAGTTTCAGGAGAAATCAAATTACACGAATTATATTGTGACATTCCTGCAGAACGAACGCAGCAAGCAGAGAAGTGTGCCCAGGTTTTGGGCGATTCAGTTTATGCTGAGTTTCCATTATATGCTGGTGTCGAGCCAGTAACAAAAGATAGAAAACAGTTAATTTTGAATCGAACCTGGAAGCCTGCATTAACAGTTACTGGCGCTAATGGATTTCCTGCTATAGCGGATGCGGGGAATGTTTTGCGTCCACAAACGGCATTAAAGTTGTCTATGCGCCTGCCGCCTTTAGTCGATCCGAAAGTTGCTGCCACGGTGATCTCTGATACATTAACTAAAAATCCTCCCTATCATGCCAAAGTGAGTTTTAAATTAGGGGATGGCTCACAAGGATGGAATGCACCTGAGCTTGCTTCTTGGCTGGAAAAAGCAGCAGATGAAGCTTCAATGACTTACTATGACAAGCCAGCTGCTTACTTTGGGGAAGGTGGTACCATTCCTTTTATGGGAATGTTAGGAAAGAAATTTCCCGAGGCTCAATTTATGATTACTGGCGTTTTAGGGCCTCAGTCTAATGCACACGGACCTAATGAATTCCTGCACTTAGATATGGTAAAAAAATTAACTGCATGTGTTGCTTACGTACTTTATCATGCGAGTTAATCATACGAGCCCTGCTGAACAGCTAATATAGTTGTTAATCTTTCTTCATTGCTAAATCAATTTCCCTTCTCCCCTCAGGGGAGAAGGTGCCCGTAGGGCGGATGAGGGTAAATTTTCGTTACTCATTGAACCTAAAGCAAAAAATAAAAAAAACTCTCGACAGCAAGCCAAAATCTTGGGATACTTTTGCCGGCTCTGGATCGAGCCATTTAGTCCAACAATTAGGAGAAAATTATGAAAGCAAAATTTATTGCTGCTGTATTGTCATTATCTGTAGTTACTCTTTCTGCTCATGCAGTTATTCCCAAAGAATCATCTGTTAAGAAAAAACCTCCTGTCGTAATTCATAAAATTGATCTCAATACTGCGGATTTATCTATGATTACTGGTTCAGTAAAGGGTATAGGCAAAAAACGGGCTGAAGCAATTATTGCTTATCGAAAAAGCCATCATGGCTTTAAGTCTTTGGAAGAGCTTGCCGATGTGAAGGGCTTAGGGCAGCGATTTGTGACTGCGAATCGAGATAAATTAAATCAAGTGTTTGTTATTAATAAAATAGAATAAAAAACATACTGAAAAAACAATTTTTTTATGCCACTGTCGTAAGTGTTAATTAGTACAGCAGTGACAGATAATAGTCGTAATTGCTTACATAATAGCGTCAACTTAGGGGTAATCTGGGTGAAGGTCCGAAGCCCGGATTCACTTCGTTTCACCCAGGCTACAAGTACATTATGAACGTTTGGTGTGCTTAGGTTGACGCTATTACATGAATGCTTACAATAAATCAAATTATTTAGCAGACGTGTGTTGGTGCCTTAATTTGATCTAATTCATCTTTCAAACGGTTAATTCCACTCTTAAAGAAGGTAAAACTTGTTGCTCCGCGAACCGGGATAAATCCTCTTTTATGATGAATTGCTTTAAGGAATTTTCCTATATCACTTTCGTTACCATTTTCTTTGCTTAATTCATCACTGATTTCACCTTCAGATAAGGTGGATAATTTATTTTTGTCTTCAATAGACAACTGCTGAAAAGCTGTTTCAATTGCTTTAGTTTTCTTATGTGGATCGGATGAGAAAAAGCCAGCTCGTGCCAAAATTCCATTATTGATTGTTTCTATAAACTCATTAATCTTTTGCAAGAGTATAATTTCAGTGCTTACCGCTGATAAATCTTGATCTTGGCTCTTAATTATTCTTTCTTTTATTTTGAACGTATCTGCTTTATTTAAGCGCAATCTTCCAAGAGCGATCAATAGATCCGATTTTATACCATTAAAATTAGATGGCTTGGGTTGTTCAACAATAACTTCCTTAGGCAACGGTTGTTTTGCTTTACGTAACTCTTCTTCGAGTTGTGCATTTTCTTGCTGCAATGTCTCTAATCGAGTTCGAAGCTGAGTCACTTCGGATGGAACTTCACTTGATGACTCCGTGGAGTGTTTTCCTATTTCTGGCTGTTGGCGCAATAAGCTATTTTCTTTGCTTAAGGCTTCTAATTGCTGTTTAAGAGAAGTAATAGTTTGCTCTTGTTCTTGTGCAGAGCTTAGTTTTTCTCTTAACCCTTCATTTTCTTTTTGAACAACCTTTAATTGTTCATTCAACTTTTCTAAAGTGGCACTTTTTTCTTGAACCTGAATCTCAGTTCTACCTATTTCTCTCTCTAACTTCTCGATTGTTTCTTTGGAAGTAGACTCAACTTTTTGTAATCGCACGAGTTCTATACGTTGTTGCTCAAGCTTTTCATTCGCTGCACTTAATTCACGCGTAAGAGTTTCATTTTGTTGCTGAATGTTTTTTAGGCGTTGCTCGGATGTATCTAAAGTAGTCACTTTTTCTCGTAAAGTGTCACTTGTCTTTTCTAATTCTGCTCTAGAAGTAGCTAATTCTTTTTTTGTTTTATCTAAAGCTGCTTGCCATTGAGCAGCATAAACTGAGATAAGTTGAGTGAGTGCCATGGCTTTTATTGCTTCAGCCCGTTCCGGTTCTTTGACTAGAAGACTTTGTCTAAATTGATTTACATAATGGCTGATTTGCTCTGGATCTCCCTCTGGGAAACCAAGAGTTTTAAAGGTTTCACTGAACCGTTCTTCACGTTTTTGGCTTTCTACGGCAAATTCTTTTTGTGCTTCATAACGAGCAATAGCCACTGCAAAGCATTGTTGACATTGATTCAATGCTGGCTTTATTTCCTCAAGAAACTTCTCTGCTTCTTCTGCTTTGCCCTTTTTTAAAGTGATAACATTCTTCAGGCTTTGCCCAATGGCTTTGTACATTGAAGTCCATTGTAAGTCTATCCCTGAGGTTCCTGGATCCTTTTGTTTCAATTTTTTCGCTGCACCAACAGATGCTTTCTCCTCTAGGACTAAGATGTTAAAAGGAGTTCGCATGAAGTCAACCAATTTAAGTACGGAGTCAATGAGTTCATTTACTTTTTCTACATACTTATCTTTGAACATCCCTTTTTGATGTTCAGGAAGAATGTCTTTAAACATTAAAAGTTTTAATATTGCTGCATGTTTTTGGGATGGAGTGCCTTTGAGGCCTTCAAAAAATTGCTTTGGGGTAAAACCTTTAGGGATTAATGGGTTAACAAAAGCATGTACTGCCTCAATTTGTTCACCACTTAATTCAACGATAGGCTTGCCATCAAGTGTTATACCTAAACGTAAATAAGCACCTAACAAGGCGGAAGTATCAACTGCTGCTCTACCATGTTGAGGAATATGTAGTCTTTGAGCTCCTAGTAAGCTTATAAATTTACTTATATTTTCTGCGACTTTTGCATAAGCCAAGTGAAGATCTTTTCCTTCGTTTGTTTCTAATTGTAAAAAAGAAAAAAGATTAAACAGAAGTTTAGCTATTAGATCCGGATTGCCATGGGTCCATTGTGATAATTCATTTGCTTTTAAACTGCTGGGCATATATTAAAACCTTAAGTAAATTCTTGTAGCGAGAAGTATATAATGTGATCAATTTGATCACAAAATGAGTTTCAGACTAAAGTTGTAAGGGAGGTTTGATCTAGTTCATTGATTTTAAGAAGATTTTTCCATTGGGGATGACAAGGAAACACGCAAATACGGCCGTATTTACAACAGACACCAAAACACCTGCTCTCTGATACTGTTAGGGAGATAGAAAAAGACTATATGTTGCTGTATTCAAAAAGTAGTCTGGGTGAAGGTAAAGTCGTAAACTGGGTTGCCGATAAAAAATCAGCACTTCTACTCCTAACAACTTCGCCTAAACGTTGCAATGGTGGTCCCAAATAAATAGGAGGCCGGCCAATTTAAGATTAATGTGGAAAAATAAATTGATAATCAAAGGACTATTTTAATTACTGAATAGGTAAAGAGTATTAAAAGCAATCCATTCTTGACTCTTGTCATAGTTCAAAAATCCAAAATTATCGTTGATGTACAAAAAATTCACTCTTTAAATTTTAAATTGTTGGCAAGAACTGTCGATTTTTATCCAAATTTAGGATAAAGTAACGCACAAAAAAAAGAACAGGATATTGCGGTTATGTTCAGAAAATTAAGGGGCGTGTTTTCCAACGACTTATCAATTGACTTGGGAACAGCTAATACATTGATTTATGTAAGAGATAAAGGGATTGTCTTAAACGAACCCTCCGTAGTTGCTTTGCGTAATGAATCAGGACAAAAACGAGTTGCAGCGGTTGGCCTCGAAGCGAAGCGAATGCTGGGAAGGACTCCAGGCAATATTAATGCCATTAGACCAATGAAAGACGGTGTGATTGCTGACTTTTTTGTTACTGAGAAAATGTTACAGCATTTCATACATAAAGTTCATGAAAATAAATTTTTAAGACCAAGCCCGCGTGTTCTGGTTTGTGTTCCTTGCGGCTCTACACAAGTAGAGCGTCGTGCAATTCGTGAGTCTGCAATGGGTGCTGGAGCTCGCGAAGTATTTCTAATTGAAGAACCTATGGCAGCTGCTTTAGGCTCTGGAATGCCTGTTGAAGAAGCCAGTGGCTCTATGGTTGTGGATATAGGTGGCGGCACCACGGAAGTTGCTATTATTTCTTTAAGTGGTATTGTCTATCATCAATCGGTGCGTATTGGTGGCGACAAATTTGATGATGCTATTGTATCTTATGTACGCCGCAACTACGGTACGTTAATTGGTGAGACTACAGCAGAACGCATTAAGCATGAAATTGGCTCAGCGTTTCCAAGCCGTGATTTATTTGAAATAGAAGTTCGTGGAAGAAACCTTGCTGAAGGTGTTCCTCGTAGCTTCATCCTGACCAGTGCTGAAATATTGGAAGCACTGCAAGAGCCTTTATCCGGCATTGTTGGTGCTGTGAGAGCGGCGTTAGAATTAGCTCCACCTGAACTGGCAGCCGATATTGCTGAGCGTGGTATGGTTCTCACTGGAGGCGGGGCTTTGTTGAAAAACATCGATACTCTGCTGATGGAAGAAACTGGTTTACCTGTATTAATTGCTGAAGATCCGCTAACCTGTGTAGCACGTGGTGGTGGTAAAGCTTTAGAAACCATGGACTTGCGTGGCGGTGATTTCCTCTCAACAGAATAAAATATACAACAGATTATTTAGCAGGAGCGGGTACAGTTCTATAGGATTTGTACTCGCTCTTGTTTTTTCTGTTTTTTTAATGTTCTCTGATTATCACTATCGTTATCTAGATAATGTGCGTAGTGGCTTTTCCTTTATTGTTGCCCCTTTGCAATATGCGGTAGATTATCCTGTGCGAGTAATTGGCTGGGTGCAGTCACTTGTCAGCGCGAAAAAATCATTAATCGCAGAAAATATGCAATTGCGTTACCAGCAAGCCATGTTGGAAGCAGAATTACAAAAGTTAATTGTGATTCAAAAGGAAAACTCACAACTAAAAGAGTTGCTCCTTACTTCATCACAGGCAGAAATGCGTGCAATGGCGGCCCAAATCCTTGCTGTTGATACCAGCAATTCGCGTCAAGTAGTTGTTTTAAACAAAGGAAAACGTGATGGTGCTTATGTAGGCCAGCCTGTTCTGGATGCCAAAGGTGTTATGGGGCAAATTGTTGATGTTGGTCCTATAACCAGTACAGTCTTACTTATTTCTGACTCTAAGAGTGCAGTGCCTGTGCGCAACAATCGCACCGGAGAGCGGGCAATTCTTGTTGGCACAAATGATATAGAGAAATTATCCTTAATTAATTTACCCAAAACTTCCTCAATTCATCCTGGTGATGTATTGGTCACCTCAGGTTTAGATAGGCATTATCCAGAAGGTTACCCTGTGGGATCTGTCGAAGAGGTAAATAGCATTCCTGGCGAAGATTTTGTCAAAGTGAAAGTGAAACCGGTTGCACTTCTTAATCGTAATCGACTTGTATTGCTGATCTGGCCTGATACCGAGCAAGAGCAATTGAATGCACAAATTAATGAGCGTTTAAATGCTAAGGAGACGATGTGATGAGAAATCTTCGCGTACGTTTGTGCTTGGGATTTACTGTGGCTCTGCTTTTGTCTATTTTACCTATGCCTGAGTTAATCTCTGCTTTTCGACCTCCTTGGGTTTTATTGCTTGTACTGTATATAGAATATTTTTTGCCGGGTAATTTTAGACTGACCACATTGTTGTTTGTGGGATTATTATTGGATGTGTTACTTGCAACAGTAATTGGAGAACATTCATTTGCTTTACTTTCGGTAACCTGGCTTGCTTCCAACAAATCGAGACGATTCCAATTTTTTTCTATGATGCAGCAAATTTGCTTGATTGGATTTTTTTGTCTTTTATATCAATCGATTATTTCTTTAATCACCGCGCTACTCGGCTTTAATTATAGTTTATTCACACCTGTAACAAGTGCTTTAGTGGGTATGTTCCTCTGGCCATGGATTCGCCTACTAGGAGAAGACACTTTATTGAAGCGATTGGTTTATCGTTGAAAAATGTAGTTTGATGTAGGTAGGGCCTTGTCCAGGTTATACACGATATTTGAAATCGTGCTGTATTGTTCTATATTCACCAGGTTGTAAATTTTCTAATTTCCAATCACCAATTTGATGTCGTACTAATCTTAATGTGGGAAAACCAATTGCCGCAGTCATTTTGCGAACCTGATGATTCTTACCCTCTTTTAAAATAACTTCTAACCAGCAAGTAGGGATATTTTGTCTGAAACGGATTGGAGGATTTCGAGGCCATAATTGCGGCTCATTAATCAGTCTAACTTCTGCGGGCAAAAAGCGAATATCTTTAAGAACCAAACCTTTTTTAAGCGGCTCTAAATCGGCTTCAGAGGGTATTCCTTCGACTTGCACCCAATAATATTTTCTTTTCTCAAATTTTGGATGAGTTAATCGATGTTGTAATGCTCCATCATTCGTTAATAATAACAATCCTTCACTATTTTTATCTAATCGTCCTGCTGCATAAAAATTAGGCTTATTAATAAATGCAGCTAATGTGTGCTCATGCTCATCTCCAGAAAATTGACTGACGATACCATATGGTTTATTGAACAGAATAATTTCAGACATTAGAGATTTTATAAAAAGCGTTAAGAGCGCTTATAGTAGGTGTTTTCGCTATTGTGAGCAATTCCTTTAGTCAACTCATTGTTTTTATAGGTTAATTATTGTACAATAGCCGGCACTGTAAAATTACACTTGGATGGCTGTTGTTTATGAAATACACAATGCTGGTTTCACTTTTTTTCTGTCAATTTGCCTATGGGATGAATCATGTTGTTATGGTTGGTGATGAAAAAGTAGAAATTAAGCATGTAGTAGGTAGGGGAAAAACTTATATTCATGTGCACCATAATGAACAAACAGCTCTAAAGGCTGCTCAGGCGGTGATTCAAAAGGAAGGAGGGAGCCTTATTACTTTAGTCCATTCTGGAGGACGTAACATAGTATTCCGTTTAAATAACCAACGTTATGAATTTGATCCAAATCGTATTTTTACAGATAATGGAATTAAAAAAACCTTATCTCAGTTTGGCCAATATAATCCGCAAGCGCATCGAGAAGTAAATAAATTGGCAAGTAAAATCAAACAATTACTGCCTAAAGGCAAAGTAGTTGCCGTGCATAATAATTCAAGTTATTCACTTAAAGATTATCTTCCAGGAAATTCATTAGAAAATGATGCACAGGCGATTCATATGATTCCTGAAAATTATTTCCGTAATTTTTATCTAGTCACCAAAATCAATGATTTTCTTCGTTTAAAAAGCAAAGGATATAATGGTGTTTTGCAAAAATCTTCTGCAACAGATGATGGGTCATTGTCTATTTATTTGGCAAAAAATGATTATATCAATGTTGAGGCAGGATATGATCAACTCTTTGAGCAAATTAAAATGCTGCAACATGCATAAGCAAAACCGAATAAAATGCTAGGTATTTAATTCGGTTGCTTAGTAAGCATCCAAGTGAAGTAATTAAATAAAAATGATACTTGGGATTCCAAGTTATCACATGCTATCATTGCCTTTTCTCTAATTTTACGGAGTTGTCAATGACATACGATAAAATCAAAGTGCCTTCACACGGTGAAGCTATTACTGTTGCTCCAGATCTGTCACTTCGTGTACCTAATAATCCCATTATTCCTTTTATTGAAGGGGATGGTATTGGTGTAGATGTAACACCACCTATGATTCGAGTTGTTGATGCCGCAGTTGCTAAAGCATACGGCGATAAGAGAAAGATTGCTTGGATGGAAGTTTATGCAGGTGAAAAGGCAACTAAAGTTTATGGTGCCGATCAATGGTTGCCTAAAGAGACTTTAGATGCGATGAAAAAATATGTTGTTTCAATTAAAGGCCCCTTAACGACTCCAGTTGGTGGTGGGATTCGTTCACTTAATGTGGCAATTCGCCAAGAAATGGATCTCTACACGTGTTTACGACCAATTCGTTACTTCACTGGCGTTCCAAGCCCACTTAAAGAACCAGAAAAAACAGACATGGTTATTTTTAGAGAAAACTCGGAAGACATTTATGCTGGTATTGAATGGCAAGCAGATACTCCTGAAGCAAAGAAAGTAATTGAGTTCTTAATGAAGGATATGGGCGTTAAAAAAATCCGTTTTCCTGAGCACTGCGGCATAGGAATTAAACCAGTTTCTAAAGAAGGAACTACACGTTTAGTACGAGCAGCAATCCAATATGCAATTGATAATGATCGTCATACGGTTACTTTAGTGCATAAAGGTAATATTATGAAATTTACCGAAGGTGCATTTAAAGATTGGGGCTATCAAGTTGCGCGTGATGTTTTTGGCGCCAAGGAATATGAAGGTGGTCCTTGGATGGAAATCAAAAATCCTAAAACAGGTAAGCAAATCATCATTAATGATGTCATTGCCGATGCGTTTCTCCAGCAAATCCTTTTAAGACCAGAAGATTACAGTGTTATTGCTACACTTAATTTAAATGGTGATTATATTTCTGATGCTTTGGCAGCTCAAGTAGGTGGCATTGGTATTGCACCAGGTGCGAACATCAGTGATGAAGTTGCTGTATTTGAAGCAACTCATGGAACAGCACCAAAATATGCTGGTAAGAATAAGGTAAACCCAGGTTCGATTATTCTTTCTGCTGAAATGATGTTACGTCATATGGGATGGAATGAAGCCGCAGATTTAATTATCAAAGGCATGCAAGGTGCTATAGCCGCCAAAACTGTAACTTATGATTTTGAGCGTGGTATGACTGGCGCTACTTTGGTTAGTAGCTCTGGTTTTGGAGATGAAATAATTAAGCAGATGTAAATTGTATGGGTATGATGTAGCCGAAGTGAAATGTAGAAGTCATTTGAGAGTGCGAAGGCTGTCTCTTAGGGCATCTTACATTGCTAAGGCTACAAATTTATACCTTTTTTCAGTTTATACCGTAATGAATGCTATCTAACCAATATGTTTTTGATTATTTCAAAGGCTAATTTTTTCATTAAAAATAACTGATTTTACTGGCCAAAAGTGCATAGTGAGTCTATAAAAATAATATAGAGGTTGTATATTATGACTGGGCAAAATCTAGAGGAAATTGTAAGGCATGAAGTTGCTGAGCCGGAGTTGGGCACAGAAATTAGGGTGCCTAGAAAGTACAAGGTGGTGTTGCTCAATGATGATTATACACCTATGGATTTTGTAGTTGATGTACTGAAGCATTTTTTTCATCTTAACGAAGAAATTGCGATTCAGGTGATGTTACAGGTTCATATCCAAGGAAAAGGCGTATGTGGGGTATTTACGCGAGATATAGCAGAAACAAAAGTAGCGCTGGTAAATGAATACGCCAGAATGAATCAGCACCCATTGCTATCCAGCATGGAACCCGAGTAATTTGCTGTGGGCTGAAGAGGAGCAACGACAATGTTAAATAAAGAACTTGAATTCACCTTGAATTTAGCTTTCAAGGAAGCAAAAGAGAAACGTCATGAATTTATGACCGTTGAGCATTTGTTGTTGTCATTGCTTGATAACCCAGCGGCTGGAAGTGTATTGCAAGCATGTGATGCAAATATTGAAGCACTACGCCGTGATTTAGTAGAGTTCATTGATGAAACTACGCCTAGAATTCCTGAGGATGAGTTAGATAGAGAAACTCAGCCAACTTTAGGTTTTCAACGAGTACTGCAACGCGCTGTGTTCCATGTTCAATCTGCGGGGAAAACAGAGGTAACGGGGGCTAACGTTTTAGCAGCAATTTTTAGCGAACAAGAAAGCCAGGCAGTTTATTTCTTACGACGTGAGAATATCACTCGACTTGATGTGATTAATTATATTTCTCATGGTGTTTCTAAGTATCAAAACAATGACATGCATGAGAACATGAACTCTATGGAAGATGATATGAGTTCATCAGAAGGTAATGAGTCACCTTTAGAAAGTTATTGCACAAACCTCAACAGACGTGCAAAACAAGGTAAAATAGATCCTTTAATCGGACGCCACGAAGAAATCCAACGTACAATTCAAGTATTGTGCCGTCGCAGGAAGAATAATCCATTGCTTGTTGGTGAAGCAGGTGTTGGCAAAACCGCAATTGCTGAGGGACTTGCTCGACGTATAGTAGACGGTGAAATACCTGATGCAATCCGTGACTGCATTGTTTACTCACTCGATCTTGGCGCGTTACTTGCTGGTACTAAGTATCGTGGTGATTTTGAAAAACGATTAAAAGCTGTATTAAAGCAATTAGGACAACAAGAAGGCGCTGTTCTGTTTATTGATGAAATTCATACTATTATTGGTGCTGGTGCAGCATCAGGTGGTGTTATGGATGCATCAAATTTAATTAAACCTTTACTGGCAAATGGCGAGCTAAAATGCATTGGTTCTACAACTTATCAGGAATACCGTGGTATTTTTGAAAAAGACAGAGCCTTAGCAAGACGTTTCCAAAAGATAGATATTCCTGAGCCTACAATAGATGAAACTTTTGAAATATTGAAAGGGTTAAAAGGGCGATTGGAAGAGCATCATGGCGTCAAATTTACGATTCCTGCATTGAAAGCGGCTGCTGAACTGTCTGCTAAATACATTAATGATCGATTTTTGCCTGATAAAGCAATCGATGTTGTTGATGAAGCAGGTGCATATCAAAATTTATTAACAGCAAGCAAGCGTAAGAAAATAATTAGTGTCACTGAAATTGAGAGTGTTGTTGCAAAAATTGCACGCATCCCCATTAAGAAAGTATCTGCTCGTGATAAAGATACCTTGCGTAATTTAGAACGTGATTTGAAACTTTTAGTTTACGGACAAGATCAAGCAATTACGGCATTAGCTTCTGCAATTAAATTAGGACGCTCTGGCCTGAGAGATCCGCAAAAACCAGTTGGTTGTTTCCTATTCGCAGGGCCAACAGGTGTGGGAAAAACAGAAGTCACTCGACAATTAGCTAATGTTTTAGGCATAGAATTACTTCGTTTCGATATGTCTGAATATATGGAAAAACATACTGTTTCACGCTTAATTGGTGCTCCTCCAGGATATGTTGGTTATGATCAAGGTGGTTTGTTGACAGAGGCTGTGACTAAAAATCCTCATGCGGTGTTATTGCTTGATGAAATAGAAAAAGCACATCCAGATGTATTTAATTTGTTATTGCAAATTATGGATCATGGTACTTTAACTGATACTAATGGTCGTCAAGCAGACTTTAGACATATCATTTTGGTAATGACCTCTAATGCCGGTGCAGGTGAGTTAGTACGAAACTCTATCGGTTTTTCACAACAAGACAACAGCAATGATGGCCTTGAGGTAATTAAAAAGCAATTTAGCCCTGAGTTTAGAAACAGACTCGACGCAATCATTAATTTTGCTCCATTAGATGCAGTAACTATAGGTTTAGTCGTTGATAAGTTCATTATGGAGTTGGATGAACAATTAAGTCATAAAGGCGTTACTTTTAATGTGGATAAAATGGCTCGTGAATGGCTTATTGAGCATGGTTATGACAAAGTAATGGGCGCTCGTCCAATGGCCAGGCTGATTCAAGAAAATGTTAAAAAGCCTCTTGCTGACGAACTTTTATTTGGTAAGTTAATGCATGGTGGCCATGTAACCTTGAAAGTTAAAGATGGTAAATTACATTTTGATAGTCATGATCATAGAGAGGGCGTTTTTTAAATGACGTTGACTGTAATAATAATAACCAAAAATGAAGAGAGGAATATTAGACGGTGTCTGGAATCCGTTCAATTTGCAGATGAGATAATTGTTCTGGATTCGGGAAGCACCGATAAAACAGTTCCCATTGCCAAAGAATATACCGAAAACGTGTTTTCTACTGACTGGCCTGGTTATGGTGTGCAAAAACAAAGAGCTTTATCAAAAGCTCAGGGTGATTGGGTATTGAATCTTGATGCTGATGAATCAGTAAGTGAACAATTGCAACAGGAAATTCTTGATGCGATGGCATCTGATTCAGCGGACGCTTTTAGGGTTGCAATTCAAATGTATTTTTATAATCAGCCCCTAAGGTATTCTTCTAGTCCCAAGCGCCATATTCGTCTTTTTAAACGTGCAAATGCACATTTTAGTAATGATATTGTGCATGAAAAAATCGTGCTTCCAGAAGGGATCCGTATTGGTAAAATCAAAAATAGCATTATGCACCATTCGTTTAAAGATGTGAGTCATGTGCTTTATAAAATGAATAAATATTCATCTTATAGTGCAAAAACATATCTCATGAAAAAAAGAAAGCCAAGTTTCATTAAGACTATGGCAAGTACTTCGTGGATGTTTTTGCGATGTTATATTTTGCAGCGTGGATTTTTAGATGGACGATTGGGCTTTTTATTTGCGGTGTTTAATGCACAAGGAACGTTTTATCGTGGCATTAAACAGCTTTATCAAGACAGTAACTTAGATCAATTGCCTTCTTTGGCAAAAAGTGCTGAGGAATTAATTTGAGCTTGGACTTGTTAAAAGAAAAAACTAATTTATTAGTTCCTATTTTTCTTGTTCTGTTGATTTTTTTTATCCCTATAAGTTCCAGCATCAAATCAATTTTAATCATACCAACCTTACTCTTATTACTGTTCGCTCCTTATTATAGAGCCTATTTAAGTTATGCTTTGAATACATTATGGGCCCGTGCTGCGCTTATTTTATTTATTTATATTCTCATTTCTTGTTTTTGGTCAGAAGCACCTTTATCAATGCGATACAATGTGATTGATAAATATTACAAGTTAATTTTCTTACCCATTCTTGCTGTAGGTTTTATTAAACCACAAACAAGATTTTGGAGTTTAAATAGCTATATTTTCGTGGCGTTACTTACTTGTTTCCTTTCAATACTTAAAGCAAAAAATCTTCTGATGATAAATACCCCGGATCCTGGAGAAGTTTTTTATAATCATATTGTTACTGGTTTTATGATCGCTTTAGGGGTTTATTTTGCTGGAATCTTAGTGTTTCAAGCTAATATAAACAGCGGATTGCGAATTGTTTATATATTTATGATGTTATTAGGAAGTTATCAAATATTTTTTATCAATACGGGAAGAACAGGCTATGTTGCTTATGGAATTTTAATGTCACTATTGATTATTCAAAAATTTCCACCTAAAAAAGCGTTTATAGGCATTATGACTTTTCTGGGTATGATTAGTCTGATCTATGCTTTAAGCCCTGTCATGCAAACACATGCTCACATGATGATAAATGATATTAAGCTATTGCAAAATAATCAAACCAATACTTCTTTGGGTTTCAGAATACAGTTTCATCATTATGCTCAATCTTTATTTGAAAAAAATCCTGTGATTGGTGTAGGAACAGGAGGGTTCCAATACAGTTTTTCTAAAGATCAACCAGTTCCTTCTTGGGGGCATAAACTGAATGATCCCCATGGCCAATATTGGCTGGTTCTTGCAGAGCAGGGCTTGATTGGTTTGGTACTTTTTATTGCTTTTTTAGGGGCTTTATTGGTTACCACATTCCAACTTAAAGAAATGAAACCATTCCTTTTAGGACTGCTGGTTTCTTTTTGTATGCTATGTTTCTCAGATACGGTATTTTGCTATTCAACAATAGGCTATTTATTAATCTTCTTCAGTGCTCTATGTTTTGGTGAGCTAATTGAAAAAAGAGCGCATGCCACACTTAAAGAATTAGTTAAGAATCAATACGAACTTAATGCGGGTTCTTAAGTCCTCTAGTTTAACTACTTTGTAGCTTGGGTGAAGGCGCAAACTGTAACCCGAGTTTTCCTATTAGTGACTCCCTAGGTTTCGCCTCACCAAGGCTTCAAAACATCAAAGCTATATCTTTAAATATTGTCGAGCTGAACTGGCCAAAGATGATAAAAATGATGTACTGGCCCGTTTCCCAGGCCAACACTTTGTTCTTTTGCGGCATGTATGGCATGGAATAAATAATTTTTTGCAATGCGACACGAGGTAATTAAATCAATATTTTGAGCAAGACAGGCTGTTATTGCTGCCGAAAGAGTGCACCCAGTTCCATGGGTGTTTTTAGAGTTAATTCTTGGGCTTGTAAACCAATGAATGTCTCCATTTGCTCCCATTAATAAATCATTCGATTCTGGAGATTGTAGATGTCCACCTTTGAGCAAGACATATTTGGAACCAAATTCAAGTAGTTTATTACCAACATCCAACATTTCTTCTTCGTTCGTCGCATTTATCCCGGTAAACGCAGCAGCTTCAGGGAGATTCGGAGTAATTAGTGTAGCAAGTGGCATCAGCTGAGTAATTAACGAACTTACAGCTTCTGGTAATAGTAAAGGATCACCACTTTTAGCGACAGTTACAGGATCAATAACAATGGGAATATCAATTGCTTTTCTTTTAAGAAATGAAGAAACCAGCTCAATTATCTCGCTATTAAAGAGCATACCAAGTTTTATGCCGTCGGGTTTGATGTCATCAAACAGGACATTAAGCTGATCGTCTATAGCTTGTAAAGGTATATTGTAGCAGCGCTTAACGCCAGATGTGTTTTGTACAGGTAAGGCTGTAAGAACAGTCATTCCATAACACCCTAAAGCGGAAAAGGTTTTTAGATCCGCCTGAATTCCCGCACCACCAGAACCATCAAATCCTGCTATGGATAAAGCTTTATACTGCATCTTGTGATACCCTCTCAATGGTTTGTGACATCAAAGACCAGTCAGGATGAAACAGATTGTCGATAAATACTTGTTTGAAAGAGGCGGGGGCTTTTGCTTGCTCATGAGCTAATTGCCCGCATAAACCAAAATAAGCAGTTGCTTGCAGCGCTGCTTGAAAATAATCAGAATGACATGCAATAAATGCACTAAGAACGGCAGTCATGGTACAACCCATTCCTGTGATAAGTGGCATAAAACTCGAGCCAAAGGGCAGTATTTTATTCTGCACGCCATTCGTTATAAAATCTTTAGGCCCGCTCACTACAATCGTTGTCTGTGATTGTGCCAACAAGTGTGCACTTTGGATGGCAGTAGTTACTGAATCAGCGCTTTCAACACCTTTTGTCATTCCATTTGAACCTGCTAATGAAATGATTTCACTTGCATTTCCTCTGATAATTTGGGCATAAGGAAGTAATTTCATTGCTGAGGAAGTACGGAGTGTGCTTGCGCCGGCGCCAACAGGATCAAGAATTAATGGTTTACCTATAGAGTTTGCAATCTGAGCTGCGAATAGGGCTCTTTCCATAAATGGATCATTTAGAGTACCTATGTTGACATATATGGCTTGGCTAAGATGGACTAATTCTTCAATTTCTTCTCGAGACTCAGACATAAGTGGTGCCGCACCTATAGCCAATAGGCTATTCGCCATAAAATCCATAGTGACGTAATTGGTTAGGCAAAGGATCAAGGGCTTTTGTTTCTTTAATAAGCTGACAGTAGATTGTATCTGAGCGAGCATGGCGGGTCCTGATGGTTATACTGCACGGAATAGTAGAAGCCACGAAGTATAGATCGGAAACTTACCACGCTGCAATTTTCTGTTCTGGATTCAAAGAGCATTCTTCAGATATAGAACCATCATTACATACAACGAATCCTGTTATGCTGTAGGTAGTAACAGGGCCACCTTTCCATAAGCAGCAACCTCGAAATAGTTGCAAATCCATTACTGCGTGTGGTGTGCAATAACATGTTGAGTAAAAACCATTTTTACACACAAGCCGTCCTGCTGAAGAATCACAATAACTAATTCCACCCATGTTACTGCAACAGCCTTGTACATAAAATTGAGTTGTACCACCAGCATATGTGGGTGAGATCAGAATACTTAATATACTTGCGTAAAAAAAAGCTTTAAGTGATTGCATCTTGATTTCTCGAGTTATTTTTCTTTTTCTACGTTTAGAATAGCATAGAGCCTATTTACATTTCTACTGTCTTGACCAAGCTGGTACTGATTTTCTATGTCCCAAGGCTGTATCCGTCAGTCCCGTATGTGTTAGGTAGGCAGGGCTGTCAGCCCCGCGTTTGCTGCTTATCCATTGCTCCGAAGAAAGAAATATATTGGTGTTGTTACATTCTGGGCTTAGCAGCCCAGCCTACCTTTATTTAGCTTTAATGATTTAAAAATAATTAGATAAAACGATTAGCAAGTAATTGGGGTAAAGCCTAAATAAATAACTAACGGCTAAACCAGCTAGAAGGCCAAACAGATGGGATTCCCACGATACACCTTTTTCTTTAGGGAAAATTCCAAAGAAAATACCAGCAAAATAATAGACGCTGATGATACCTAAAATTATGGTAGTTAATGTACCCGTTTGGTAGATATTACTCACTAAAAATCCCCAATAACCAGTAATGAGGCCACTAGCTCCTACATGTAATCCTGGTTTAGCAAAGCACCAAATAGCAATTCCACTTAAAATAGTAATCATTACCGTAACAACTATGAAATAACCAGGCCCATTAATCAAAATGAAATTACTTAAAACCACTAAGGGGATTGAATTAAAAAAAATGTGATTGAAATTTGCATGCAAGAGTGGGGCAAATATAATGCCAGGCAAACCACGGATATGTCTTGGGATAATACCCAGTAATAATATTTTTCTGTAAACTATACTTACCAAAAAGAAAAACCAGGGTATTAGCAAAACGATTCCCAATATAGGAATGTTATTTTTAGTCTGGCTAATAATGAAGCTAAAACTGTTGTTTAATTCTTCAAGCATTTTTTACTCGTTTATTTGAGTGATTTCGCAAGTTAAATTTCCTTGTGCCAAAAGCACCTCGATAGAGTCACCAATAGTGACTTGTTGGCTGGAAAACAACACCTTATTTTTTTTCGTTGCAATTGCATATCCTCTATCCAGTGTAGCCAAGGGGCTGACCGCATGCAAGGTAGATAATTGCGTTCTTAATTGGTATTTCAGCTGATTCATTTTATTGTGCATGTGCTGAATTAATTCTGCGGTGATTTTTTGTAAAAGTATCTGAGTTTGCCTAATTTGTGTTTTGGGATTGTGGGCATTCAGATGATTGATGCACAGATGCAATTGATGCGTTTTTTGTTTGATAATAGAAACCATATGAGCAATTAATTGTCGCTCCAGATAGTCGGACGTTTGCCAGTAACTGGCAATGGCTTTTTGTGGTGAGGATATTTTGTCAATTAAATGGTGTAATTTGATTTGTTCTTTTTGCATCAATCGATGCATTGCTTCATACATCCGTGAGATGCAGTGATTTAATAATTTAAGTAACTCATTACAATCAGGAGTTACTGCTGTCGCAGCTGCTGTAGGAGTTTCTGCTCGATAATCGGCTACAAAGTCAGCAATTGTAAAATCTGTTTCATGGCCCACTCCAGATACGATAGGGATTGAGCTCATAGCAATATGACGAGCTAACTGCTCATCATTAAATGCCCAGAGATCTTCAATACTTCCTCCACCACGGGCAAGAAGAAGCACATCACATCGCTTTTCCTTATTGGCCTGTTGTACTGCTTTAATTAGCTGCTGTGCTGCACCAGCACCTTGAACTTCGCTAGGATAAATCAAAACATTTGCAATGGGGAATCGTCGAGCAAGAGTAGATAATATATCGCGGATTGCGGCTCCAGTCGTTGACGTGATTATTCCGATGACTCGAGGCATGACTGGAATGGCGCTTTTTTTTGCTGCATCAAATAAACCCTCTGCTGCAAGTTTATTTTTTAACTCTTCAAAACGTTGGTAGAGTGCCCCCAAACCTGCCTCAGTAATTTGTTCCACGATCAATTGATAATCGCCGCGTGCTTCATAAAGACTTAATCGCCCACTGGCAACTATATGTTGTCCATCAGTTAATTTGCTTGCATGTCCATTGATATTACGGTTTTTAAAGTAAACGCAACGGATTTGGGCATTGCTGTCTTTTAGAGTAAAGTAAAAATGTCCGGATGCGGGTTTACTCAAATTAGAGAGCTCTCCCTCAACCGAAACTATCCCCAGTTCGTTTTCAAGATAGCTTTTTACTTGTCGATTAAGTTGCGTGACAGTGAGAATTATTCTGTGTTTTTCCATGATAAATTAAGATGTTCCCATAAAATAACAAAAAGTTAGAGAACAATCCTTGGATGTAGATTAAATATTAAACACAAAAAGGAGGTTCTATCTATGATGCAGATTACCAAAATTCATCGCACACTTACAGCATGAAAGACTGAACTTCATGCATGCGCCATCTTGGCAAACCTTCTAAGAATAGGCTATGATCTTTCATCTAAAAAATAAGAATAAAATAAAATGAACTTTTTTGAAAATAGAAAATTAGGTGTCTTCAGCTCATTTTTGTTTTTACTCATCGCAATAAGCATGACTGGCTGTGTTGATTTATCGGGTGGTAGAGCCTCTGAGAAAAGGCCAATCCCCAAGACTGCTCAGTCTGTGTTTCCTAAATCTACGTCTCAGAAATCAGTGAAAACAGCAAAAACAGTGAAGGTGAGTAAGTCGCAACCCTATCATGGCGAAGTACATACTATGTTAGGTGGGCTAGGACTGTTTAGTACGGGTATGCGCACACTTAGTGGTACTGTTGTTGAAGAATGTAATATACCAGCTCCTAGCGATATGTGGTATAACGCAGGTGATGTGACACGTTCCATTGTTGCTTATTATCAAAAACATAAGCAGCATAGACCAATTATTCTAGTAGGGCATTCTTTGGGAGCTAACGAGCAAATTAAAGTAGCTCGCAATCTGGATAAATTAGGTATTTCTGTGGACTTATTGGTTACTGTTGATGCTGTATCTCAAACAATTGTACCGCCTAATGTAAAGCATGCGATGAATTTTTATAAACCTGGCTTTGTACCCATGTTTAGTGGTTTGAAGCTCAGAGCTGTCAATCCAGAACAAACGCATATTGACAATATCAATGTGACTAAGATAAAAGGCATTCAAGTGAATCATTTCACTATTGATAAAGATCCTGTAGTACAAGCAATGATTATGGATGAAGTGAAAAAGGTGTCGAGTAATGCAAATAAAGCAAAAGGGTAAAAACGACTGTCCTCGTGTCTGTGTGATTGGAGCTGGGCCCAGTGGGCTTGCTGCAATTAAAAATTTGCAAGAACAGGGAGTAACTGATATCACCGTATTTGAAAAAAACAATCAAATCGGTGGTAATTGGGTATATAGTGAAGAAAATAATCATGCCAGTATTTATGAGACCACACACATTATCAGCTCTAAGCGTTGGTCTGAGTTTGAAGATTTTCCTATGCCGGCGCATTTTCCCGACTATCCGTCACATGCTTTAGTTTTAGACTATTTCAGAAGCTATGCAAATCATTTTGATTTGACTAAATACATACGTTTTAACACCAATGTGTCAAAGGTAAAACATACGGACCAAGGCCAATGGCAAGTTATTTTTGAAAATGATCAAGGTACTCACGAAGAGTATTTCGATTATTTGTTAGTTGCTAATGGCCACCATTGGGATCCCTTTATGCCAGAATACCCAGGTCAATTTTCTGGGCAATTGCTTCATTCTCATCAATACAAAAAAGCCTCCATTTTTAAGGACCAGCGTGTTTTGGTAGTTGGCGGTGGAAATTCTGCTTGTGATATCGCTGTAGAGATAGCACGCATTTCTCCAAAAACCTGTATCAGTATGCGCAGAGGTTATAATATTTTCCCTAAATTTGTTTTTGGTAAACCAACTGATGATGCTGTGGCTAAAATCAGATGGATGCCTTCTTGGTTAAGACAGAAAGTTTTAAGTTTTTTTATTCGAATTCTGCAAGGACGATATGCCAAATACAAATTAATGAAACCTGATTGCGGACCTTTAGAAATCCATCCGACTATTAATTCAGAGTTGCTTTATTTTATTCGGCATGGAGAAATTTTTCCTCGCCCGGGAATTTCTCATTTCGAAGGAAGTCGAGTTTATTTTACTCATGGCGATTCTGAAGAGTTTGATACTGTAATTTTCGCTACAGGCTATAAAATCAGCTTCCCATTTATTGATAAAGAAATTGCTGATTTTAGTAACTCGACCAAAATCCCACTTTATCGAAAAATGATGCATCCAGACTATGATAATTTATATTTTATCGGTTTGTGTCAACCTCAAGGATGTATTTGGCCGCTTGCGGATTATCAGTCAAAAATAGTCGCACGTATTATTATGGGCACTTTAAAACGACCTGATAAATTGCACGACAAAGTACTTCAAGAAATGGATAAACCCCATTATCGATTTAAATCACATATACGACACGCCGTAGAGGTGGATTATCATAAATTCCGTCGAGAGTTGTTGGATATGTTAGAAGCATGATTGAGTAATTGTAGCCTGGGTGCAGCGAAGCGAAACCCGGGTTATTCTGTCGTCATCCCTCGCTATATTCGGGATTGTATGTGTTAGGTAATTCGTTGATGAATAAGCAAGTGTAGGCTGGGCTGTTAAGCCCCGCGTTTGCTGAGCTAACTCCTATTCTGCAAAATGTCCATGATGCTCATACATTGGCATTATTACATGTTGGGCTTAGCAGCCCAGCATGCACTTACCCCCTTGATTCTTGACGCTTCATGAGTGCACACATTAATTTTTCAATATTGGTAACATGCGGCTTTTCTTGCAATATCATTGCCTGGGTTCGCTCTTCACAATATCCCTTTACTTCCTTATCTGGAAAAATATAGAACTTTTTTTGCCCTACTTCATGAACTATATGTTCGGCAATATCGATGGCGGATCGTGAATGCGATAAAAGTGACTTTAATGCCTCATGAAAAGAAGAGTTAGTACTGGAGTTATGTGATAAAAGGGCTGTATCAGTAAAGGATGGAAACACTACTGAAACATCGACAGGTTTTTCTTGACGTATCAGATCAAAATGCAAGGATTCAGATAAAGCAAGTACTGCATGTTTTGACATCGCATAAGCAGCAGTTTGTGAACCTGTGCACAAAGCATATAAACTCGCTATATTGATAATATGTGAGTGGAATGTTTGGCGAAATAAGACAGGAGTAAATGCTTGAATGATATGAATCATTCCATATAGATTCACATCCATAACTTTTTGGAGCTGCTCGTGTGATAAGTCCCAGATAGGGGCTAATTGACCGATAATACCTGCATTATTATAAATCCAATCAACACGTCCCAACTGATCCACAATCTGTTTTACCAGCTGCGTCACTTCATTGGGTTGCGTCACGTCGCAAGAAATTTCCAAAATTTTTTCTGGAAATAGGGCCAATAATCGTTTGGCTTCCTGCTTGAGTTTTATACTGTCTTTATCCACCATCACTACAGTATTACCCCGTTGTAAATTGACTTGGCATAATGCTAAGCCAATTCCATTTGCAGCCCCGGTAATTACAGCGACATTCATTTTTTTTTCCTTTTGCTATAATGTTTTATAAATACTACAAACATAAGGGTGCTATTTTGAAAAACGGTGACGAAATACCTGAACCTTATGAGTTTCCTGATAAGCCTGATGAGTATCCATCAGAGCCAGAACCTTATGAGCCAGATGACCCTGGTGCTCCTGAGCCTTCACAACCCTCTGAGCCGAATTGGGAGTAGCCAGGCAACAAGATACTCGAATCACGTTAATTCCCATTTATCAGCTGATCTAGGGCATTCCCTATATCTTTTGCCCTCATTAAACTTTCTCCAATAAGAAATGTATTAATTCCATGAGCTTGCATCAAATTTATATCTGCACGTGTATTTATACCACTTTCAGTAATGATTATTCTGTCTTGAGGAATGTATTGTTTTAACTGGATACTGAGTTGAATGTCTGTCTTAAACGTATGAAGACTACGATTATTAATACCTATTAATGGTGTAGGTAAACGTAGTGCACGCTCCAATTCTTCTTCGTTATGGCTTTCTACAAGTACAGCCATTTTCAGTTCATGCGCTAATTGGCAAAAATCAGTTAATTGGACATCATCAAGGAGGGCAACAATCAGTAAGATACAGTCTGCGCCTAATGCCTGGCTTTCATAAACTTGATAGGGATCAATAATGAAGTCTTTGCGCAGTATTGGTAATGCACAATGATTTTTTGCTTGCACTAAATAATCTGGATGGCCTTGAAAAAAATCAATATCAGTAAGTACAGAAAGACAACGTGCACCATGTTCCGCATAGATTGCTGCAATCTCTTTTACATTAAAATCTTCTCTGATTAACCCTTTGCTCGGGGAGGCACGTTTAATTTCTGCAATAATTGCTGGAGTTTGCTCAGAGGCTAACGCAGCAACAAAATCACGCTGCTCCATAATAGGCTGTTGTACCAATAAACTTAGGGGTTTATCTTTTTTGGCAAGAGCAATTTCTTCTTGTTTGCGTTCGGCAATACGATGTAACACACTATTCATGATGCGATTTCTTTATTTAAAGTTTGAGTTAATTGGCTAAGTTGAGTAAAACATTGGCTGGCTTTACCGCTATCTATTGCGATTTTAGCTTGCTCCAATGCCTCTTCAAAAGAAGTATTTTCATGAGCACAGTAAATTGCAGCAGCAGCATTCAACAAAACCATATCACGCGCGGCTCCTTGCTTTCCAGAAAATACTTCTTGGATTAATTCTAAACTTTGGCGTGGCGAATCAACCATAACCTCATCTAAAGAATGGTGTTTGATGCCATAGTTTTGAGGATGAATTACCCAATGATTAAAAGTTCCTTCACGATACTCAATGACTTCTGTAGGCGCTGCGATACTGATTTCATCTAAGCCATCTTGGGAGCTTACTACTAAGGCTCTTTCACTCCCTAAGTGAGCAAGAACTGATGCTAAAGGTTTTTGCCAAGTTGTTGAAAATACACCCACAACCTGTTTCTTTACACGAGCAGGATTTATAAGAGGGCCAAGCAAATTGAACAATGTTCTAATACCTAATTGTTGACGTGCTGTGCGCGCATATTGCATGGCAGGGTGGTAGTGGGGGGCAAATAAAAATGCCAAACCACATTGTTGAATACACGTTTTTATTTGTTGATCAGTTAGGTTCAAAACAAAACCCGCCTGCTCCAATAGGTCTGCGCTACCACTACGACTCGAGACAGAGCGATTGCCATGTTTTGCTACCGAGAATCCTGCTGCTGCTACTACAAAGCTACATGCCGTAGATACATTAAACGTATTTTTTCCGTCACCGCCTGTGCCAACTATATCAATTAGATTGGAGCCTAGTTCGATATTATGGGCTAATTGTTGCATGATTTCAGCTGCAGCAATTAATTCATCTGTTGTTTCGCCTTTCATGCGCATGAGTGCTAAAAATGTTGCGATTTGCGCGTCATTGTATTCACCTGACATACATGCATGAATGACGGTATGCATTTGTTCTGGGCTTAAATTCTTTTTTGCGATCAAGTGTTCAAACAGCAGACTGGGTTTCATATTGTAAGAAATTCTCTAATAATTGCAGCCCATATTGGCTTAATATTGCTTCTGGATGGAATTGTAGACCAAAAACAGGGTATTGACGATGTGAAATTGCCATAATTGTATTATTTGCCCATGCATCGATAGTCAAACATTCTGGAAGGCTGTCATTTTCTACTGCTAAGGAATGATAGCGGGTTGCCTTAAAGTGGTTCGGAATATTTTTAAAAATTCCTTGTTGGTTATGTACTATAGCAGATGTTTTTCCATGCATTATTTCTGGGGCGGGTGTTATGCGGCCACCAAAAACCTGAGCAATACTTTGGTGCCCAAGGCAAATACCTAATATAGGAATAGTTCGATAAAATGTCTGAATTGCCTCCATAGAAATGCCCGCATCATTGGGGGCTTTGGGACCTGGGGAGATAACTAAATGTGCCGGAGCAAGGTTTTTTATTTGGCTTATGCTAATTTGATCGTGAGTATAAACCAATACTTCCTGATTAAGGCATTGGAAATATTGTACCAGATTGTAGGTAAATGAGTCATAATTGTCGATAATGAGTAGCATATTAAATCAAAAGGTTAATCAATTAGTGTAGCTCGGGTGTAGAGTAGCGAAACCCATTTATGTGCCACAAGCTTCCCGGGTTACGGACACCCAGGCTAAAAAATATCTAGGCTATAAATTACCCGCACTGCAGTTTTATTACAAAGTAAATTCTTCGCCTAAATAAACTGCCCTGACTTGTTGATTGGCCAGTATAATCTCGGGGGTTCCTTCGCACAAGATTTTTCCTTGACTGACTATATAAGCTCGTTCACATATATCCAAGGTTTCTCTCACATTATGATCAGTGATTAAAATGCCAATACCTTTATTACACAAATGTTGAATGATTTTTTTTATATCAAGAACCGAAATAGGGTCGACTCCGGCAAAGGGTTCATCAAGAAGAATGAAGGATGGTTCTATAGCTAAGGCTCTCGCAATTTCAACACGGCGTCGCTCTCCACCAGATAATGCCATACCTAGGCTTTTTTCCAGATGTGTAATATGAAATTCTTGGAGCAGTAAATCCAGTTTTTCTTCACGAGCCTGATCATTTAAATCTGATCTAAGCTCCAAAATGGCCATGATGTTCTCTGCAACAGTAAGTTTACGGAAAACAGAAGCCTCTTGGGGGAGATAGCTGATACCTAAACGTGCTCTTTGATGCATCGCACTTGCTGTTATGTCTTGGTCAGCTAAGAGAATTTGTCCTTCATCGCAAGATTGCAAACCTACTATCATATAAAAGCAAGTTGTTTTCCCAGCACCATTAGGGCCTAGCAGGCCGACGCATTCACCTTTTTTTATGTGGATGCTGATGCCATTAACTACCGTTCGCGATTTAAATGATTTTTTTAGATTTCGCGCTTCAAGGATGCTCATGATGATTTCTTTTCTGGATAATAAATAATAGTGATTCTTTGACTTTCATTACCTTGAGACAGAACATGTTGTTTTTCAGTATCATAACTTATTTTTGCAGCAGAAAAAGAGTTTTCTCCTTGCTCTACGCGAGCATTTCCTATTAACTCAATTAAATGACGTAATGGATAATAACGAATAGTGTCTGCATAAGCATGTACTGGTGGTTTGTTAGGGTCTGTTATGGTCCAATAGTGCGCCTGTTTCCCAGTTACTCCATTAGCTATAGCAAGAACGAGTTGATTTTTTTCATTGCCTAGAGTCACTGCTTTTTCGGCCTGCAAATTGGTTGTTCCTTGTACTAATTCAACATTACCAGTATAAGTTCCTTTATGTTCTTGTTGACTTAGATTAGCCGAATTGGCCATGACATGCATGACTTTTTCTTTATCCTCTGCCAGAGCATACACAACAGAAGAGGTGAGCATGAAAAGAAAGATCAAACTGTAGTTAACCATTTGCTGGAACATAACTTCCTCTTGCTTGGTGGAGTAATTCTACTCTTTTTTCATCAAGGTATGCATTCATTCCAGTCGATTGAATGATGTTTCCTGGCTGCTCATAGGTCACGAGCATATCAGAGCTGGCTTTCTTTTCTTTAGGAAAATAGGTTACTTCTTCTGTTTTTAAAGTACTTTCTTGAGATTTATTTCCTGTTTGTTGACGCACTATGACATTGCCTGTAAAAGTGATTCGTTGACCACCTTCAAATGATTTCGCTTTTTTTGAGCTAATATCCCAAGGTGCTTGTTCTTCCTGGCTTACTATAATATGCGGATTTTCAAATAAATAAACATTACCTTTTTGAATATGTTGCATGGTTGGGGCCGAGAGGATGTTGGCCAGAGTTCCTTGTTGATTAAACTGACGTACGGTGACATTAAAAATAGTCATGTCTACTGAATTTGCTAAAGTTTCCCTATCTAGGCGAATCATGGTTGTTGAATGGCCATAATACCATCCCGAACATGCTAGGATAACCAAGGTAAAAAAAAGCCACATGAGTTGTTTTGCTGCATTCATTATTTTAGATAACCTGCTATAGCAAAATCCATTTTATTTTGTGCATTCAGAATAAGGTCGCATAACTCACGTACAGCTCCACGACCGCCCGGTAGAGTTGTCTGCCACATGGCAATTTCTTTAATTTGATGTACTGCATTGGCAACTGCGACACTCAGACCGACTTGTCGCATAATTGGTGCATCAGGAAGATCGTCGCCAATATAGGCAAAATGCTCATCTTGAAGATTTAATTTATTTTTTAGTTGCTTGTATGTATCTTGCTTATCTAATTGATCTTTATAATAATGAACAATGCCTAATTGCTGCATCCGATGATCGACTACTGCATTGCGTGAACCGGTAATAACAGCGACTTCGATTCCTGCTGTCATGAGCAATTTTAAGCCTACTCCATCTTGAATGTGGAACGTTTTTAGTTCATTAAAGTGATTATCAATATATAGAAGGCCATCAGTTAGCACTCCATCCATATCACAGATTAAGCATTTAATGTTTTTGGCTCGTTCAATTAATTGATTCATTTAAAAAACACCTGCTTTTAATAAATCATGGAGATGAAGCACGGCTGTAGGTCGTTTCTCTTCATCAACGACAATTAATGCAGTGATAGTGTGTTTTTGCATAATTGTCAAAGCTTCTGCGGCAAGCATTCCTTTAGGAATTGTGCGTGCATTACGCGTCATGACTTCTTTAATTGGTGTGGTATTAATGTCATATTGGCGGGTTAAAGTTCGTCGCACATCTCCGTCGGTATAGACTCCAGTCAGATAACCTTTATGGTCAATGACACAGGTCATACCCAATTTTTTGTCTGTTACCTCAATCAAGGCCTCACTTACAGTCGCATTTTCATGAACGAGTGGCAATTGATCTCCATGGTGGCAAAGTTCATCAATGCGCAATAAAAGTCGTTTACCTAGAGAGCCTCCGGGGTGTGATAATGCAAAGTCTTCTTCACTAAACCCTCTGGCTTGTAAAAGCGCAATCGCTAGTGCATCGCCCATAACTAAAGCTACAGTGGTACTGGTTGTTGGCGCAAGACCAAGTGGGCATGCTTCCTGATGAATACTGACATCCAAATTCACATCCGCTGCTTTTGATAAAGTAGACTCAGAGTTTCCCGTCAGGGTAATGAGAGGCACTTCTAATCGTTTTAATAAAGGAAGCAGGGTTACTAGCTCTAATGTGTTGCCTGAGTGAGAAATCGCGATCACTGTATCTTGTCGGGTTATCATGCCGAGATCCCCATGGCTTGCTTCGCCTGGGTGCATGAAAAATGAAGGGCTGCCAGTGCTGGATAAGGTTGCCGCGATTTTGTTCGCAATATGACCGGATTTTCCCATGCCCGTTACTACAATCCGTCCCTTACAGGCAAGCAATAGTTCGCATGCTTTTTCAAATCGGCTATCAATTCTTTGTGATAGTTCAAAGACAGCTTGTGCTTCGGTTTCAATAACGGCGAGTCCAAGTGTACAAAAATTCATAGGATAATTGATGTTTTTTTGTTTATTTTTCATTCTAACAAAAAAACATTTGAATATATAGGATTAAATACTTCAATTTTGCAATCCAGTTTCAGCACCTCAATATGTACTAACATCCTATTTTTGCCTATTCTTTTTCCTCTCAGTAAACTTTTTAAAGATTCGCAATAAAATCTGGCGCTTACTTGCCTTTAAAAATCCTCTTCAGTGAAAAATCAAGTCGTCTAAAACCTAGCATTTTGAAGTATCTTGGGTATACTTCTACTTTTGGCTATAACCGGAAAAATGAGAATGCCTGAAAATTGGGTCGAAATCAAAAATTTAATCTTCACTCGTGAGAGTCGTTGCATTTTCAATAATGTTGATATGGTGGTTAAGCGAGGAAAAATTACTGCAATTATGGGGCCTAGTGGTTCTGGAAAAACAACTTTATTAAAGCTAATTGGTGCTCAATTAAAACCAGACGGCGGTTTGATTCATGTCAATGGCCAAAATATACATCAATTGCCGCGCAAGGCTTTGTATGATGCACGACGTAATATGGGTTTACTTTTTCAAAGCTCAGCTTTATTTACCCATCTTTCGGTATTTGATAATGTGGCCTTTCCTTTGCGAGAGCACACGTTATTAAATGAGTCCATGTTACGTGACATCGTATTGATGAAATTGGAGGCTGTGGGATTGCGGGGGGCTGCAAATCTGATGCCTGATCAATTGTCAGGCGGAATGGCTCGTCGGGTAGCCTTGGCTCGTACTATCGCTTTGGACCCAGAGCTTATGATGTACGATGAGCCATTTACTGGGCAGGATCCGATTTCTCTGGGGGTTTTAGTCCGTTTAATCAAACGCTTAAATGAATTGTTGCATACAACAACAATTATTGTTTCGCATGATGTTGAAGAAACCTGTTCTATAGCAGATTATATTTACCTTATTTCTGGTGGAAAAATCATAGGCCAAGGAACTCCAGAAGAGCTAATTCAATCATCTGAACCTCAAATTAAACAATTTATGCATGGTGAAGCTGATGGGGTTGTTCCTTTTCATTATCCTGCCAGATCGTACATAGAGGAGCTATTAGATGCTTGAGTTCATCACGCGTGCCGGTAATCGTGGTTCACGGATTTTGCAAGACTTAGGAAGTTCTGGCCTATTCTTGTTTTTGATGCTGTTCAGACGACCTGGCATTTCAAGGCTTTGGCCTTTGCTGCGCTATCAAATCTACTTTGTTGGGGTTTTGTCGTGTTTAATTATTGTAGTGTCCGCATTATTTATTGGTATGGTTGTTGGTTTACAAGGTTATAATACGCTGCAGAAATTTGGTGCTTCAAGCCAACTAGGCCAATTATTGGCCTTAAGTATCTCAAGAGAGCTTGGACCAGTAATCAGTGCTTTATTGTTTGCTGGACGTGCGGGGTCTGCTTTAACTGCTGAAATTGGTTTAATGAAAGCAACAGAACAATTATCCAGCATGGATATGATGGGTGTTGACCCTTTAGGCAGGGTTATTTATCCTCGTTTTATAGCAGGTTTTATTACCTTACCACTTTTGGCATTAATCTTTTCAGCTGTAGCGATTTTTGGTGGTTATTTTATAGGTGTGCACTGGTTGGGCGTAGATGCGGGAAGTTTTTGGTCCAACATGCAGGCGGCAGTGGATTTCCGAATTGACGTACTCAGTGGTATCATTAAAAGTTTAGTTTTTGCTTTTGTTGTAACCTGGATTTCTGTATTCCAGGGTTTTGAGTGTGTTCCTACTGCAGAAGGTATTAGTCAAGCGACGACTAAAACAGTAGTTTATTCATCGCTTGCTGTATTAGGGCTTGATTTTTTGTTGACCGCAATGATGATTGGAGATTGGTAAATGAGTAAGCAACGTTATGTAGATTTTAGTGTTGGGCTATTTATGTTGCTTGGTATATTGGCTTTATTGGTCATGACAATGAAAGTGAGTAATCTTTCTAGTTTTATGTCTCATGACAATTATGATGTAACGGCTGATTTTACTGATATTGGTGGTCTAAAAGTACGCGCACCTGTTACTGTAGCAGGGGTTAAAATTGGAGAGGTAACTCATATTGAGTTGCAGCCCGGGGAGCTTAATGCCAAGGTCACTATGCGTTTACGAAGTGATAAGAAAATACCTTACGATGATGCATCTGCACGAATTTTGACGGAGGGTTTGCTTGGTTCCAATTACATTAGTATTGTTCCAGGTTTCGAGGATGAAGAGGACAAAGACCATCCTTATTTGAAAAATGGCGATGTGATTGGAAAAACTCAAGAAGCAATTATTCTTGAAAATTTAATTGGTCAACTACTATTTAACATTAAAAAATAAGGTCAAAGACATGAGAATAATAAAAACAATTTTATTAGTTGTCAGTGTGATTTTATCCCCTGTAATGAATGCACAAAACTCTCCTATACCTATGCTGGAGCAAACTGCTAATAACATCATCGCTACTCTTAAAGAAAATAAATCCAGTTTGAAAAATAATCCTAATATCATTTATAAGGCTGTAGAAACAAACTTACTCCCTATAGTTGACGTTGCAGGTATGTCACGTTCAGTACTGGGAAGACAAGCATGGAGTAAGGCAACAAATACGCAGCGAGCGCAATTTTCAAAAGCGTTTACTCGATTGGTTATTCGTACTTATTCTAGTCCATTAGCACAATACTCCGATGAAAGCGTACAATTTCTACCTTTAAGAGGCTCATTGGACTCTCGTTTTTTACGGGTTAACAGTATTATTATTCGTGCTGAAGGTCAAAACATCCCATTGTCTTATAGCCTTGTTGCTAAAAATGGCCAGTGGAAGATTTATGATATTAGTGTTGAAGGGGTAAGTTTGCTGCAAAGTTTCCGTTCACAGTTCGCGGCGGCATTACAAAATTCCAGTATTGATGAAGTCATCAAGTTAATGGAAAAAAAGCAACTTAAAAGGGCTGCATAATTGTGAGTACAGTTTATTTTAAGCCTGGTAGTGATCTTTCATTTAAGTCTGTTGTTGCAGTTCGAGCAAAACTCTATCAAGCTTTGATGGAAGATAAAAGTGGCAAGTTTGGTTTGGATCTTAGTGATGTGAGGCACTGTGATAGTGCTGGTCTAGCATTACTTATCGAGGCCAGGAAATTATGTAAAAAAAATAACAAGATTTTTGAAATTATTGGAGTTCCAGCTGATACCCAATCCTTAGCAGAGTTTTGTGGTGTGAGGGGGATTTTGGAGGCCGTATAATTTTTTGATTACTCAGTGAGAACGATCCAAATTTTTTGGAGAACGGTTACTTTTTAGAGTGATGAAATTTAGCCTGGGTGAAGGTGTGAACCGTAGCCCGGGTTTTTGTTTTTTTATTTGGATGACAGAACGTGGAGAGGCCTGTGCTTTGCCTAGATAAATTTGTTACCAAAAGTTGTATTTATTTCAATTTGTGAGCTAATTTTAATGATAAGTAATGAAGAAATAGAACAAAAATTTAAAGCCATCGATGATGTTTCTTACATCAAAGTGGAGGGGGATGGTTATCAATATCAGATAACTGTTGTAAGTGACGTCTTTTTAAATAAATCCAAGGTAGCCAGACAGCAGTGGGTCTATGCACAGCTGAGCGAATTAATTACCTCTGGCAAACTACACGCTGTGAGCATGAAGACGTGGACCAAAGAAGAATGGGGAACGCAACATGGATAAATTATTAATTAATGGTGGTAAAGCACTGAATGGGGAGGTAGTTATTTCCGGCGCAAAAAACGCAGCCTTACCTATTATGGCGGCAAGTTTACTTGCACGAGATCATGTGACCATTTCCAACGTCCCTCATCTCAAAGACATAACGACTATGATGGAATTGTTAGGTCAATTAGGTGCTCATTTAATCGTTGATGAAAAAATGAATGTCCAGGTTGATGCCAGTCAAGTGAATGAGTTTGTTGCTCCCTATGATTTAGTTAAAACAATGCGTGCTTCAATTTTAGTATTGGGCCCTTTGCTTGCTCGATTTGGTAAGGCGGATGTATCTTTACCAGGGGGATGTGCTATTGGGACAAGACCTGTTGATTTGCATTTAAAGGCATTGAAAACCATGGGGGCTGATATCACAGTAAAAAATGGTTATATCAATGCGCGTTGCAGACGTGGCCGTTTGCAAGGTAAGCGTTTAATGTTTGATACAGTTACAGTGACTGGTACTGAAAACGTACTCATGGCAGCAACCCTTGCTGAGGGTACAACAGTTATTAAAAATGCGGCTCGTGAACCTGAAGTAGTTGATTTGGCTAATTTTTTAATTCAAATGGGCGCAAAAATTTCTGGGGCTGGAACGTCAATAATTGAGGTTGAAGGTGTTGAGTCGCTTTCTGGTGGTACTTATTCTGTAATGTCCGACCGAATTGAAGCCGGTACTTATTTAGCAGCGGGTGCTCTAACTCGAGGACATGTTACTGTGAAACGAGTACGTCCCGATACTTTATTATCGCAACTGTGTAAGTTTGAAGAGGCTGGCGCTGAGTTAACGATAGGAGAAGATTGGGTTAGTCTTAATATGCACAATCAACGTCCTCAGGCAGTAAATATTTCTACTGCACCTTATCCTGCGTTTGCAACAGATATGCAGGCTCAATTCATGGCTATGAATTCCGTAGCAGTTGGTTCCTCGACTATAGTTGAAACGATATTTGAAAATCGTTTTATGCATGTACAGGAGCTACAACGTATGGGGGCTCAGATCCAACTCAATGGAAACACAGCGATCATTAATGGTGTAGAAAAATTAACCGGTGCACCAGTAATGGCAACTGACTTACGTGCTTCAGCCAGCTTGATCTTAGCTGGATTAGTTGCAGAAGGGGAAACTTCAGTTGAGCGTATTTATCACGTGGATAGAGGTTATGAGCGTATAGAAGAAAAATTATCTTTATTAGGCGCGGACATCAAACGAGTTTCTGACCGGTGATTACTAAAGAAGAACTGTCATTATACCTGCATCAATTGTTGGCGTGTGAACGATACAATGATTACGCGCCTAACGGAATGCAGGTTGAAGGAAAAGAACAGATTAAACGAATTTGCACTGCTGTAACCGCTTCTGAAGACGCAATTTCTCAGGCAATTGCCTGGAATGCAGATGCATTGTTGGTTCATCATGGTTATTTTTGGCGTGGCGAAGCGTCAACGATTGTAGGAATGAAACGCCAGCGGATTTATAAGCTGTTATGTAATGAGTTAAATTTATTTGCATACCATCTTCCTTTGGATTGCCATCCTGATCTGGGAAATAATGCTTGCTTAGCTAAATTATTTGAAGTCGACATGGTACATATGCACCGGGCAGGAAGTACTGACAGCATACTCTGGTCGGGAAAGTTAACTCAAGCCATGCAGCCAGCGCAATTTACTGAGTATTTGGCAAAAAAATTACAGCGTGATCCTTTGTTTATTGCCGGTAGTAAAAAGCCAATTACGCATATTGCATGGTGTAGTGGGGGAGCGCAGGATTTTATTGAGGATGCATACCGTTTAGGTGTCGATGCTTATATCAGTGGAGAGGTTTCTGAACGAACATATTATCAGGCAAAAGAATTAGGTATTCACTACTACTCTTGTGGACATCATGCAACAGAACGTTATGGCATTCAGGCTTTAGGTAATCATCTAGCCTCTCAATTTGAGTTAGCGCACTTATTTATTGATAGTGATAATCCTATTTAGCGAAACTAAAAAATTGTAGCCTGGGTTATGCTACGCGTCCCCAGGCTACAGCAACAGGAAGCTAATGTATGACGTGTAAAGGTTCTATATCACCCACAGTATACGTAGGTCCATGATCGCCTGGCTCAAAACTGTCAGGATTTTGGTTATCCAGAACTTCCAGTTGAATACTTACTCCGTCTAATGGAAAATCTTTCATTAAATCTCTGCCCATTGCAGGTGCAAGAATTTCCCAAAATACTTCCGCAGGAAACTCTTCAGAAGGTTCCATATATTTTAAAACAGCTGTGCGCAGCACCCTGTAATCAGGATACTGGTTAATTGATAGATTTTTCTTATAGGCATAACGCACATAAATGTTAACTGTTTGTCCTGATTGTCTACTCGTTTGGTATTTGGGAATAGTGAATTGAAAATAATTTTTTTCTATAAGACTTTCATTACTCACTGACGCCAATGAAGAGATAGGAAAAGAGAAAACTGCCACAGCTAATAAAATAATTTTAAACACATTTTTCATGAAATTCTCCAATAAAATAACGGACCAATGATGCAACAATCATCGGGATGAAGGGTTTGAGAACAAAGGTTAATTATTGGAAAATGATCGAGGTGGTTTATAGATACGCGCTGCGAATCCAGTACATAGAGAGAGAAGAAAAAGGAAAAAAGAAAATAAGCCCACAAGTGAATAAGTTTTTGATAAGATGTATGCTGTTGGTATTACATAGGTCTGACTAAAATTACAGCGAATAAAGCGGGTAAGGGGGCTTTTTTGTGGACACGGATTTTTAGATCCAACAGCTGTAGTGGTCACGGGGCTGAGGACATCGGTCTTGTTGCTTATTGTATAGGGGAATATTACAAGAAGCATTGAAAAAAATATCAAGAATACTTTCATGGCCATTATTTTATCAGATTAACTATTTTTATCAAAAAAAATCATTATTGAAAATGAGTGAAATGAAATGTGCTACATTTAATAAATCAATAGTGATTTACCCTCATGCAGCTCTTGTACCAGTAGGCATCATAAGCTAACATGATTTGATAATCGCTAAAGGATTGTTTTAATGATCAATTTCCGATACTTTATGTTTTTAGTTTTTTTATTTTGCTCTTTTTCGAGCCATTCAAATACAAATGGAAAGCACAATAAGGCTTTTCGAAATTTTTGGCATCCTACTTTTCTTGGAGAGCGTCTGGATTATTGCTCCATGGATGGTAAGGAATGCGGTAAAGTTGTCGCAGATCGTTATTGTCAAATGCTTGGCTATGAATACTCCAGTGATAATGAAATCGCCTATAACATAGGGTTAACACATTACTTATCAACTGGCGCGAGTTGTAAAGGTTGGCGTTGCAATGGCTTTATGACTATTGCGTGCGCCACGAGCTTATCACATACCCCGCCAAAACCTTATCATTATCGGGAAAAACGGTTTGCTGTTCCTCGTTTTAATGATTATCGTGTGGATTGGTGTTATGACCAAAAACAAGGTTGTGGTTCACGAGCAGCTAATTCTTTTTGCAGCCGCATGGGTTTTCTACAAGCCAAACATTTTGTGAAAGAAACTCAAGTTGGTGCTACGAGAACAATTGGTAGTCAGGAATTGTGTTTTGGTAATCAGTGCAATGCTTTTAAATTGATTGTGTGTTACCGATAGTTAATTAAGAAAATCTTTCCTTGCTTTATGAGTGAAAGAATGATGGTGCAAGTTTATAAAACTTAAGGATAAGTTTATGAGTATGAATGACAAGGTTTTTATCATCGATAATAATGAACATCGTAGTGACAAGCTGCACACGATACTTGATTTTATTGGTGAATCAACTGAAGTCAGTAAGTATGGTGAGTGGCAAATTGCTGATATAAATCCTGATGTGATTCTTCTTGGTGCAAGTGAGTCTATTCAAGAAACTATAAATGAACTGGATTTGTTGGTTAACCAATTTGTCAAAGTGCCGGTTATCGTTGTGGGACAAAAATTAAATAATACTCAATGCCTCTTGCGTAATGTGGTTGCCTGTCAGCCGTTCCCATTTACTTATGCACAAATTATGGAGTCTTTACACCAATGTCAAATTGCGAAAGAGGCGGTCAATTCTATTATTATTAGTAATCAAAAAAATCCTTTATTACGTAGTCTTGTGGGGAGTAGTGCAGGCATTCGTAATGTACGCAGGCTTATAGAACAAGTATCGGATACAGAGGCCAGTGTTTTAGTTTTAGGAGAGTCCGGAACAGGTAAAGAAGTGGTTGCTCGTAATATCCATGCTCTGTCATCAAGAGCCAGCAAGCCGTTCATTCCCATTAACTGCGGAGCTATTCCTGGAGAGCTGCTCGAAAGTGAATTATTTGGCCACGAAAAAGGCGCGTTTACTGGAGCGATTACTTCTCGACAAGGTCGATTTGAATTAGCAAATGGAGGTACTTTATTCCTTGATGAGATAGGTGATATGCCGTTACCTATGCAAGTAAAATTATTGCGAGTATTGCAAGAGCGCTGCTTTGAACGGGTGGGCTCCAATAAAAGTATCGAAGTGAATGTTAGAATTATTGCAGCGACTCATAGAAACTTAGAGGAAGCGATTAAAGAGGGGAAATTCAGAGAAGACTTATTTTATAGACTTAATGTATTCCCCATAGAAATGCCTCCTTTAAGAGAGCGTGCAGAGGATATTTCCTTATTATTTAACGAGCTGATTTCACGTATTGAAAGTGAAAACAGACCTAGTGTGCGTTTAATGCCAGATGCTATGGTTGCATTGAGTGAGTACAATTGGCCAGGTAATATCAGAGAATTGGCTAACTTAGTAGAGCGCTTAACTATTTTGTACCCTAAAGGAATTTTGAGCAAAGACGATTTACCGCAAAAAATTCGAGGTGAATATAAACCACCATATACTGAATCTGATACGTCAAGCTCTGAGCGAGAAGCTTTGTTAGATGCGATGAGTCAAGAACAGATTTCCAGTACAGAAGGTATTGATTTAAAAGAACACTTAGTGAAAACTGAGCTGGCTCTGATTAGTCAAGCATTAAATGAAGCCGATTGGGTGGTTGCTCATGCCGCAAGCTATCTGAATATGCGACGTACTACCTTGGTTGAAAAAATGCGCAAATATGGACTTACGCGCCCTGAACGGGTCTGAATTCAAACTACGCCCCTACAATAAATATATTATAATTATTATTATAAAATAATGGGGCGTGTGTTATGGCATATTCTAAAATGGGCAATATTCAGAGTGGTTTGCTTGATATCATTAATCTTTTACCCCATTAAATTGCAATGAATTTCAGACTTCTCTGGCTGCTCAATTAGCTTCTGTCGCCGCTCAGACTGAGCCAACAGCCGATGCAATTGCTGGCATTCTTCATTCAGTTCGAGAGCATCTTCTGATGACACCGGGGGAGATTTCAGATACAGGCGCTGAAGAGCCAAATAAAAAATATCAATTTATAAATACCCCCAATCCATCGTTGACCCAGAAAATTTTCCATCAGCTGATTGAGGTGGCAGCGAAGCAATTGGGCGCTGAACGGATGCATGAAGACAATGACCTAGTGATAAAACATATTTTGCCATTAAGCACATCAGCAAAAATTGAGGATATCTCGCCGGACGGCATTCAAGGACTTAAGGGGCGATTAGAACAAGACAAAACCGACATAGTACATCAAGCTGGTATTCGGTATCGTATGGCTTTGTTGCTTGGTAATGATGTTTACAAGAGCATTCCAGATGATGCGGATCATTATTGGGTGTTGCACTTATTTCAGGCTGATGACGATGGACGAGGAGTGACGAACAGAATTCAAAAAACTTTTGCAGGGGGGCCTCACTTATCGAGGTCAGCGTGGATATGGTAGTGGTTAATAGAAATCAGGGACATGAAAAATTCCTGAAAAGATGAACAGATAGAAATGCCCTTATAAGGCATCAGAATGAGATTGTAATATTTAGTAAAGACGTTCAATCGCAATGGTTTTTTCAGGCCAGAGAACAAGAAAATATGGCGGTGATCGCATTTCTTCGCAATTTGGATAAAATTGAAATTTACAAGGCAGGTGAAACAACATGTAATCTAAAAGACACACAAGAAAACGTCTTTAAAACACTTGCCTTGATGTCTGAGAGGACATCAAGGCCTGGCAATTAGCTTGTAATCATTTGAACAAAGGCGTCAATTTAAAAGATATAGGGGCCACACTTTCCCCTTAGAGTGACGCCATGATTGGACAGGGCTTGATTAATTGGAGTGTAAGATCACTGTGCTTATTCAAAGCACTCCTCATTGACGTGTTAAATTATAACAATTAAAGGAGATGGCACAGTTATTTAAACACTATCAACAGTTATTGTTTGGTCTCATCATTTTTTGATTTTTCATCGGCACTAGGTTCTGCAGTCGATATATTTTCTTCAACAGTTTTTTTGGGCTTGGCTTCTTTAACAGGCTCTTCATGAGTTTGCTCTGTTTTTTTTGCTTCTTCTGCTTCTTGTGCTCTATTTTCTTTATAGTTTTGGACGATTTCACCTACACTCTTTTTGATGTCAGTATATAACTTGCCTGTCATTGAAGCTAACTCTTTGAGATCAGGTAGTTTTGATTTAAAGTCACTCATCGCTCACTCCATATTGTAATCTAAATTAATTATATACCATTATCTCGAATTCGGCAGTTAATCCAGCATTTTGAATCTTAAAGATTTTTTACTATTCATTATGCTGAATTAACTGCCAATTTAGATTGGTTGGCTCTTTTAGCCCCATGGGTGCATCAATCTCATTGCTGGCTTAAGTAATTTATTAGTCAGCGATGCTTTGGGAGGAATAGTGAGTTTGAATGCTTTATAGGCAGCAATTTTTTCTATGAGATAGTCGTCACTTGTGCATAGCTTATCTACAAGCTTTAGATCAAAAGCATCTTTAGCTAACCAATGTTCTCCTGTAGACACTTCTTCAATATCTAATTGCTCCCGATTACTTGCCACATAATTTCTAAATGCAGCGTGTATTTTCTCTATATCATCTTGAGCTTTCTCTCTGCCTTTTTCAGTATTTTCGCCGAACAGGGTCAAGGTTCGTTTGAACTCTCCAGCGGTCAATAATTCTACATCAACATCGTGTTTTTTAAGCCAGCGATGAAAATTAGGTATTTGTGCTACTACACCAATAGAGCCAATAATTGCAAAAGGAGCAGCAATGATTTTATTGGCGACGCAGGCCATTAAATAACCTCCACTGGCAGCCATTTTATCAATGCTCACAGTTAAAGGAATATTTTTATCACGAATGCGTTGGAGCTGCGATGCAGCCAGCCCATAACTGTTGACTACTCCGCCAGGACTGTCCAAGCGAACTAACACTTCATCTCCAGGTTTAGCGGTGCAAAGAATAGCCGTTACTTCTTCTCTAAGCTGTTCCACCTGGGATGCTTTGATGTCGCCTTGAAAGTCGATCACATAAAGTGTGGGATGATCCTCTTTAGTTTTTTTATTTTTTTTCTTCTTGGGTGGTTTTTTGCCAAGAACTTCTTTGTTCATTATGGATATGATATGATCATAATGTTTGTTTAAAGAAGTGATTTCCAGTTTGGGCTTTGGTTTGCGACTTATAGAGAAAAAACCAGCAAATACTATGAGGAAAGCAATAACAACAGTTATTGCTTTTAAAAGAAACATACCATATTGACTTAAAAATTCCATTACAAAACAAACCTTTTAAAAAATAAAAATAAATTATGGCGATCAATAAGAGACTTCGCAAGAGCTGATTAAGTATTTAAATCGTCTGCCAAGAGTTTGAGGATAAATCAAATCACTTGTTTTGTTTTTTAGTTAGGGTACCATTTCTTATAAAAGTGTGGCCCGGTTATGCTATGCTTCATCCAGGTACTTAAATGCCCAGAAACTCAACCTACAGTGTATTATTGTCCTATGCTTGATGTGATTAACCTTCATTTTGATTATCAGGATCAGCCTTTACTCAATAAAGTAGCTTTTCATGTGCCAGCAGGGGGATTGCTGCATTTGCGGGGTAGAAATGGAGCAGGTAAGACAACTTTATTGAAGTTAATTGCCGGTTTATTTTATCCACATCAAGGGGAAGTTCAATTTTTGGGACAAAATATAACTAAAGATCGCCCAGCTTATCAGCGTCAAATGTGTTTTGTTGGACACAAAGCAGGGATTAATCCTAATTTAACGCTAAGAGAGAATTGTTATTTTGATCTTCATTATGCGCCCGCAACTGTAAATATAAACGACCGATTTGATAAAATAGAAGAGCTTGCTTCAATATTTAAACTGGAACATCATCTTGATGTTTCTTGTGGTTTATTATCTTCTGGGCAACGGAGACAAGCTGGGTTACTACGTTTATGGTTCTCTGACGCCAAATTATGGCTTCTTGATGAACCTTTAGTTGCTTTAGATAAACACGCTATCACGCAGGTTATGGATAAAATAGCGACTCATCGACAACAGGGAGGGGGGGTGTTATTGACATCTCACCAGCAATTACCACTAAGTTCCTCTGATTATGAGGAGTATTGTTTGTGAGTTCTTCTTTTTTACTATTTACCAAACAATTTAGGCGTGAGTTACTCATTCAGATGCGCCAGATCCGTTTTCTAGTAAACGCATGCTTGTTTTTCTTAATTTTTCTTTTTATGTTCCCACTGACTATTAAGCCGGAAGTCGTATTGCTTAGGACTATTGCTCCTGGTTTAGTGTGGATGGGGATCATGTTGTCTTTGTTGCTTTCAGCAGAACGTTTATTTCAACAAGATTATGAGCATGGTGTCATTGAGCAATGGATCGTTTCAGGGCAGTCTTTACCTTTACTTGTTGCGGCGAAAGTAATCGCCCATTGGTTATTTAACTTACTGCCTTTGCTCGTTTTATGCCCATTGGTTTCCTTGCTTTTTTCATTAAATGCTTGGGAAACTGGTGTACTTGCATTGACCATTATTTGTGGCACGCCTTCTTTATTATTTCTTTGTGCTCTGGCTGCAGCATTTAGTGTGGGAATCAACCAAAAAGGTCTTTTGATGGCTTTAATTTTGTTACCGCTAACGCTCCCTATACTTATTTTTGGCAGCGGAACAGTACATATTGCCATGCAAGGTTTACCAATTAGTGCTTATTTGTCCTTATTATCTGCCATGTCAGTCGTTGCTATGGGATTTTTACCTTATGCAATCGCCGGTATAATACGTATCAGCCATGTTGAATAAATTAGAGATGAGTTTATTGTAGCCTGGACTCCGCTACGCTGCACCCTGGCTACTTTATTTTATAACAAATTTTGCGAATGAGTGGATGCGTGTTAAAATCCGCTTTTTTTGATTTCAATTATTCCTATGTGGAAATTATTATATCAACTGGCATCGCCTAAGTTTTTTTATAATTTCGCTGGACGCCTGACTCCCAGTTTGTCTGTAGGTGCTTTAGTGGCATTAGTTGTTGGTATTATTTGGGGGTTGGCATTTACTCCGCCCGATTATCAACAAGGTGACGCATTTCGTATTATCTATGTGCATGTTCCCAGTGCATTTTTGTCTATGATGCTTTATGCCTGGATGGGTTTTTTAGCAGTATTGCTTTTAGTTTGGCGTATTAAAATAGCCGGTCTTTTAATCAGTATTATTGCTCAAATTGGCCTTAGTATGGCCTTTCTTGCTTTAGTCACCGGAAGTATTTGGGGTAAACCTATGTGGGGCGCATGGTGGGTTTGGGATGCTCGCCTGACTTCTGAATTAATTCTTTTATTGCTGTATGCCGCAATTTTGGCAACACACTATGCTGTAAAAAACAAAGAAGATGGAGATAAAATTATTGCCATCTTAACCTTAGTAGGAATTATTGACTTACCCATTATTCATTATTCGGTATATTGGTGGAATACCTTGCATCAAGGGTCTACTTTATCAGTTTTTGCCAAGCCGAAGATTGATGGCAGCATGTTGTATCCTTTGTTGCTCACTCTAACTGGATTTTTCTTGTACAGTTTGTGGATTATTTTAGAGAAAGCGCGCCAAGAATTATTGCTTAGAGAAAAGAGACAATCATGGGTTAAGATTCAATTTGAAGGGGAACTTAAATGAATCAATTCTTAGAATGGTTAGCAATGGGAGGATACTCTATCTACGTTTGGCCGGCTTATGGTTTGGTTTGTGTTGTTTTGGTCATGAATATGTTAGGTATGAAATGGAAAGGGAAACAGACACGCCAAAAATTACAACAATGGTTTAAGCGATAGAAAATGACTCCAGCCCGCAAACGTAAGATAACATTTTTAGTATTCACCATGTCTATTGTATCTATAGCTGCAGCACTGGTTTTATATGCGCTTCGACAAAATATCAGTTTATTTTATACTCCGAGTCAGGCTGTAACAGGCGAAGCGCCACAACAGCATACTATTCGAATAGGGGGTATGGTAGAGAAGGGCTCCATTCTTCGTTCGAAAAAAGGCTTGAATGTAGAATTTAAGATAACTGATTATAATCAAACAATTAGCGTGACTTATACTGGTATTCTTCCCGATTTATTTAGGGATGAACAAGGTGTGGTTGCTGAAGGGCAACTGATAGATGGTCAACATTTTCGCGCCTCACAAGTATTGGCGAAACATGATGCGAATTATATGCCGCCGGAAGTGAAAGCCGCTTTAGCCCAAAAGGTACGCTCATGATCGCAGAATTAGGACTTTTTTCTTTGGTTTTGGCTTTACTCTCCTCCATTATGCTTGCATTAATTCCACTAGCGGGCTTGCAATTAAAACGTGTGCATTGGATGAGTGCTGCCAGTACTTATGTGGTTTGTCAGTTTTTCTTTATTGCTTTGTCCTATCTTTTTCTGACGCTTTGTTTTTTAAAGAATGATTTTTCGGTAATTTATGTGCTGAAAAACTCCAGTATTTCTTTGCCCTGGTTTTACAAGCTCTGCGCGGTTTGGGGTGGCCATGAAGGCTCCATGTTGTTATGGGTTGCCATCCTTAGTTTTTGGACTTTGCTTGTGGCTTTTTGTAGTTCTGGTTTAGATAGAGAAATGCGTACACGAGTTTTAGTGGTTCTCGGCTGGTTAAGCATTGGATTTATCCTGTTTTTGCTGACTACATCTAATCCTTTTTTGCGCCAATTTCACGTTTTGGATACCCAAGGACGTGATTTGAATCCTTTATTGCAAGATCCTGGCTTTTTATTCCATCCACCTATGTTGTATATGGGCTATGTAGGTTTCTCCGTTGCTTTTGCTTTCGCTATTGCAGCGCTTTGGGCTGGTAAGGTAGAAGCCAGTTGGTCCAAGTGGACTAGACCTTGGACATTAGCTGCTTGGTGTTGTTTAACTGCAGGGATAACTTTAGGAAGCTGGTGGGCTTATCGTGAGTTAGGCTGGGGAGGATGGTGGTTTTGGGATCCGGTAGAAAATGCTTCCTTTATGCCTTGGTTGGTAGGAACTGCGTTATTGCACTCTTTAGCCGTAACTGAGCAGCGCCAACAATTTAAAGCTTGGACTATGTTGCTTGCCATTGCTGCATTTTCTTTAAGTTTAATTGGTACTTTTCTTGTACGCTCCGGTGTTTTAACTTCAGTTCATGCATTTGCTGTAGATCCTCAGCGCGGTTTATATATTTTAGGATTCTTATTGTTGGTGATTGGCGGTTCTTTATTATTATTTCTTTTTAGAGCGCAGACTTTACACTCAGGTGGCAATCCTAGCCCTGTCTCTAGAGAAAGTGCTTTATTATTAAACAACGTTTTTTTAGTGGTAATTATGCTCACTGTATTAATGGGAACGGTATACCCGTTACTTGTTGAAGGTTTGGGACTAGGTAAGTTGTCAGTAGGAGCGCCTTATTTTAATTCTGTATTTGTTCCCTTAATGATTCCATTATTGTTATTGATGGGAGTTGGCGTTCATCTAAAATGGAATAGTGATCAGTGGCGTAGTGTTTTAAAAAAACTGTGGAAGGTCGCTTTGCTTAGCGTGTTAATTCCGCTGCTTTTATTCATTGTCACTACTAGGGAATTTAATGGATCAGCCTTTATGGGACTAATTCTGGCGTTCTGGGTGATTTTAAGTACCACTAAAGCAGCTTACAAGCGTATTTATGATCGTGGTTTATCCGAAGTAGGACAAGCTTATTGGGGAATGATTCTGGCGCATCTGGGGGTAGCAACTACGGTAATTGGTATTGTCGTTTCTACTGCTTATGGTGTGCAGGATGATGTACAAATGGAACCCGGAAAAACAGTAACTTTGCATGATTATTCGATAGAGTTTATGTATCAGGAGCCCCTATCTGGACCGAACTATAAAGGAACCAAAGCACAGTTTAAAATAAGTCATAAAGGAAAAACGAAGCTGATTTATCCTGAAAAAAGGCTGTATACGATAGGTCAAATGGCTATGACTGAATCAGCAATTGATGTAACACCTTTTAGAGATATTTATGTTGCTTTGGGTGAGCCATTAACTGATGATTCCTGGTCAGTAAGATTATACTATAAACCATTAATTCGCTGGATTTGGACTGGTGGATTTATGATTTTAGCAGGTGGTTTTTTTGCGCTAACAGATAGACGATATTATCAAAAAAGGGCAATCGTAGTTGGTGCCCAGGAGTTGGAGGCATGAGAAAAGTAGGATGGAAGATTGTTCCTATTACCCTTTTTTTGCTGCTTTGTGTTTTCCTTTGGCGGGGCTTGTCTTTAAACCCGCATGAGTTACCTTCGGTACAATTAGGTAAGTCGTTACCACAATTTAGTTTACCCCAATTGCACAATCCGAATTCTGTTTTTAGTTCCAACCAATTACGGAACCAAGTTATTTTGTTAAATGTTTGGGCTAGTTGGTGTGCCGCTTGTGTTGACGAACAGGTTTTGATGTTGCAACTGGCGCGTGAAGGAGTGCCAATTTATGGGTTAAATTATAAAGACAAACCTGTCAATGCACTCCGATGGTTAGAGCAGTGGGGAAATCCTTATAAGCTCGTGATTCAAGATCAGGATGGGAAAGTTGCTATCGATTTGGGTGTTTATGGAGCACCAGAAACGTTTGTGATTGATAAGCATGGAATCATTCGTTATCGACATGTTGGCATTATGACTCAGGACGTTTGGTTAAAAGAGATTTCACCCTTAATAAAGCGTTTGGAGCAGACTTAGTGGTTAGAGTATATTCCATACTTTTAGGTTTTTTGATGTTTCTATGTTCATCTGTATGGGCGAACAGTACTTATCCTTTGGATTCAGTGCAAAAAGAAGCTCAGTTTCAACACCTTCTCAAAGACTTACGTTGCTTGGTTTGTCAAAATCAAGATTTGGCAGACTCTAATGCTGAATTAGCAAAAGACTTGCGTGCCCAAGTTTATCAAATGGTAAAAGATGGGAAGAGCGATACGGAAATTAGTGATTATCTGACTGCACGATATGGGGATTTTATCCTGTTTAATCCACCTGTTAAGGCAGTAACTTTTTTATTGTGGTTTGGACCCATTTTATTTTTATTATTCGGTTTTGTTATTTTCTGGCGGACTTGTTTTGCCGTTCGTAAAAAGAAACTTAGTGAATAAATCCTGAAAGGAAAACTCTTGTGTGCCACAGTAGATTATTTTTAAATGAAGTGAGTTCCTTATGAGTGAGTGGTGGTTGTTGGGATTATTATCAGGGCTTGCTGGACTAGCCTGTATTTTTATGGTGTACCCATTCAAACGTCGTTTTATTACTAGCTTGTTCGTGGTTCCCGTTGTTTTTTTGATGGCATTTACCGGATATTTTTATTGGGGTAGTTTTGGCGGATGGCAGGAGTATATCCACCACCTGCAAACACAAGAACAAGCTAAAAAAATGTTGGAATCCGTTAAAAGCCCTCAAGAGTTAATCGATAAATTAAAGGCAAAATTGGATGACAGCCCCAAAAGCGCTAAAGGCTGGTACCTCTTAGGGCGTTTGTACAGTAGCCAAAATGACAAACAAAACGCCGTGATTGCTTTTGCAAAGGCCTATCATTTTAAGCCAGGTGATGAACAATATGCAGTCAATTACGCGCACAGTTTGTGGGTAATGAATAATCAGCAATTTACGACACAGATTACCGAGATATTTAATCGATTATTAAAAAATAATCCCAACCAACCCGACGCACTCGCGATGCTTGCAATGAATGCTTTTGTTAGTCATGCATATGAAGATGCTATAGATTATTGGCAACGGTTATTAAAATTAGCGCCAGAGCAATCCGATGAGGCTCAAGCAATTCGTAAGGCAATTGCTAAGGCTGAGGAGCGCATTAAGTTAAGAGCTAAAAATCTGGATTGATTTATAGCCAATGTTGTATTGATTTATTAAGTTAGTAGATTTTAAGTTTGCAAGCGATACGAAACAATATCTATTTGTTAATGCAATTAATTTTAAATCTGCTAGTCTATAAATAGGCATCAGAATTTTAAGGAGAAAATGATGTATAAGAGGGTATTGTTTGCTACTGACTTTGACGAGGTTGGTATTATAGCAGCGCATAAGGCAAAAAAAATTGCTGATGAGAATGGTGCTGACTTGATATTAGTTCATGTCGTAGAACCCATTCCTGCTTATGCTTATCCTGGTTTTGCTGGGTTTGCTGAGGTTGAATTATCCATTCGTGAGCAAGCTGAAAAAGAGCTCAATGATTTGGGTAAAAAATTAGGGGTAGACGCAAAACATCGATTCATTGAATTTGGCTCCACTAAAAATGAAATTTTAAGAGTCGCTCAAGAGCGACAAATCGATTTAATTGTTACAGGAAGTCATGGAAAACATGGTCTTTCATTATTGCTAGGATCAACTGCAAACTCCATTTTACATGGCGCTCAATGTGATGTTTTAATTGTCCGTTCTATTCCGCCAGAGAAGCATGCGTAAAGAATAATTATAAAATAAAAAGAATGTAACCTGGGTGTAGCGTAGCGTAACCCGGGTTGTACTTCTTTATTCCTTGGTTTCGCTACTCGAATATCAGGTTTGAATCTCTCTTAATATTTCTCAATAGCATAGAAAACAAGTATACTATCAGATTTCACGTGACACGATTGAACTACATATGAAATTGTTGCGCGGCATTCAACACGTTTCTGCTTTTGATAAAGGCGTGGTAGCTACTATTGGTAATTTTGATGGAGTACATTTAGGCCATCAAAATCTTCTTAAGACTTTAAGAAATAAAGCAAATCACTTAAAGTTGCCATTAGTCCTTATTTTATTTGAGCCTCAGCCCAGAGAGTATTTTCAACAGGAGAAAGCACCTGCCAGACTCTCAAGTTTAAGAGAAAAATTAGATGTTCTACGTACGTGTCAGATTGATTATGTATACTGTATTAAGTTTGATAATGCATTAGCACAAACATCAGCAGCTGATTTTGTCCGCACTTATTTATTTTCTATATTAAATGTGAACTATCTTTTGGTCGGTGAGGATTTTCGTTTTGGTAAAAACAGGGAAGGGGATGTACGTTTGTTGATGGAGTTGAGCGCAGAACATGCCTGTGATGTGAGTATTTATTCAAATTTTTGTATGAATGAAGATCGAATTAGCTCAACACGAATTAGAATGGCCTTGCAGCATGGTGATCTGAATACTGCCGCAAAATACTTAGGCAGACTTTATAGTATTTGTGGACGTGTATTACATGGGGATGGTCGAGGACGTCAGTGGGGGATTCCAACGGCAAATCTCGCTCTTCATCGTACCGCACTTCCTATACAGGGCGTGTTTGTAGTGCAAGTTCGAATCGTATCCCAAATAGTGTATGGTGTCGCTAATGTTGGTCGTCGCCCTACAGTGGATGGAAGTAAGAATGTTTTAGAAGTGCATCTATTTGATTTTGAACGGTCAATTTATGGCGAATTATTGCAGGTGTTTTTCTTGCACAAATTGCGCGATGAAGTTAAATTTACTTCAGTGGATGCTTTAATTGCGCAGATTTATGATGATATTGCAGCAGCAAAGGAATTCCTTAGGAATTATAATGAACTACCTCAATATCAAAATCTGGGTGTGGATTTGAATGCAGATTGAATGAAAAATATTTTGGATTGGCCGGGGCGTGCTGTTTAAAATCTTTTTCATTCAAGATGCATTAAATGTGATTATTCCCTGATCCGAGGTGAGTAATCACCCAAGTTTAACGATTTGCAGAGTGAACCTTATGGCAGAATATAAAGATACATTAAATCTTCCCAATACCTCATTTCCGATGAAGGCAAGTTTGGCTACTCGAGAGCCGGAGGTTTTGGCCAATTGGCAGGCTAAAAAGGTATATGAAAAAATTCGTAGTGCGCGTGCTGGAAGTAAGCGCTTCATTTTGCATGATGGTCCTCCTTATGCGAATGGCCATTTGCATTGCGGACATGCGCTAAATAAAATTCTTAAAGATATTATTGTTAAATCTAAATCATTCAGCGGATATGACGCCCCCTTTGTCCCTGGTTGGGATTGTCATGGATTACCTATTGAACTCAATGTAGAGAAAAAGATAGGACGTGTTGGTGATAAAGTAACTGCGAAAGTATTTCGTGCCAAATGTCGCGAGTATGCTGCCGGCCAAATCGATATCCAGCGCGATGAGTTTCAAAGACTTGGTGTGTTTGGCGATTGGTATAATCCCTATGTCACTATGGATTTTCGTTATGAAGCCAATATTGTGCGTGCACTCGGTCTAATGATCAAAAATGGTCATTTGCAACAAGGTTTTAAACCCGTACATTGGTGTATTGATTGTGGTTCAGCTTTAGCTGAGGCAGAGGTTGACTACGATGAGAAAACCTCACCATCAATAGATGTTGCTTTTTTTGCAGTAAAACCTGAAGAGTTTATTGGTTTATTTCCTATAAATGCAGAAATAAAACCGCTTAGCCTGCCTATTTGGACGACTACACCATGGACCTTACCTGCCAATGAAGCGGTATGCTTGCATCCAGCAGTTGATTATTCTTTGGTTGATACTGGTGATTCTTATTTAATACTTGCCACTGATTTGGTGGAGTCTGCGATGGCTCGCTATGGGATGAGTCACTACACAATTCGTGGGTCAGCAAAAGGAAAGGTTTTTGAACATTTGAAGTTAAAACATCCTTTTTACAATCGAGTTGTACCTGTGATCTTAGGGGAGCATGTCACTACCGAATCAGGTACTGGAAGTGTACATACTGCACCTGCTCATGGCCCAGATGATTATTTAGTAGGACAAACTTATAATTTACCGCTAATTAATCCAGTTAAAGGAAATGGTTGTTTTGCTGATGATGTAGAATTATTTGCTGGGCTTTCTGTATTAAAGTCGAATGACACGATTTTGGGCGTTTTAGCTGAGAAAGGTGTGCTTTTGGCTAAAGAGAATATCAGACACAGTTATCCTCATTGTTGGCGGCATAAATCACCAATGATTTTCTTAGCTACGCCTCAATGGTTTATCTCTATGGATAAAAGCCAGCTAAGAGAACATATTGTTAGCGAAATTGATAAAGTTACATGGGTTCCTGATTGGGGGAAGGCCCGTATCAGTAATATGGTTGAAAATAGACCTGACTGGTGTATATCAAGGCAAAGAGCTTGGGGTACTCCCATGCCTTTATTTGTCCATAACACGACACGTGAATTACATCCTAAGACACTAGAGCTCATTGAGCAAATTGCTTTACTGATTGAGAAATCGGGTATTGATGCATGGTTCGAACTGGACGCAAGTGAGTTACTTGGGGATGATGCGGCGTTTTATGACAAAATTAATGACACTATGGATGTGTGGTTTGATTCTGGTGTCACCCATTTTTGTGTTTTACAACAAAATGATACGTTAGCTTTCCCCGCAGATATTTACTTTGAGGGTTCCGACCAGCATCGTGGCTGGTTTAACTCGTCACTCACTACTTCAGTGGCTATGTATGGTGTTGCTCCTTATAAAACCGTGTTGACCCATGGTTATACTGTGGATGCTGAGGGTAAAAAACTTTCAAAATCCAAAGGAAACTATGTGGCATTAGATCAACTGGTCAATCAGTATGGCGCTGATATTTTGCGTTTATGGGTGGCTTCTACGGATTATCGACATGAAGTGAGTATTTCGGACGAGATTATCAAACGAAATGCAGATGCTTATCGAAGAATTCGTAATACAGCTCGCTTTTTATTGGCAAACTTATTTGATTTTGATCCGGTAGTTGATTGCGTACACGAAAAAGATCTTTTGGAATTAGATAAATGGGCATTAAAGCGTAGCCAGCTCTTGCAAGAAGAAATTATAGAAGCCTATGAGAGCTATCAATTCCATATTATTTACCAAAAAATCCATAATTTCTGTGCAGTTGATATGGGAAGTTTTTATCTTGATTTGATTAAGGACAGACAATACACCAGTGCTAAAGAAAGTAAGGCCAGACGCTCTTGCCAAACTGCGATGTATCATATAATTCGATCGTTCACTCTTTGGCTCGCACCTATATTGTCTTTTACTGCAGAAGAAATAGGACGCTATATACCTGGTTACAATCAAGATTCGGTGTTTACTGAGCTTTGGTATGATTGGCCAAAGATAGATGATGTAAATATGGCGGATTGGGATGAGTTGCATTTAATTCGTGACGAAGTCAATAAGGCTTTGGAAGAAACACGTCAAAAAGGAGAGATTGGTTCTGCTTTAGCTGCTGAGGTGACTTTGTATGCAGACGATAAAGTACTACCTAAGCTAACGCGTTTGGGCGAAGAGCTACGCTTTTTATTAATCACATCCGATGCGATAGTTCATCCTATGAGTTCAGCCCCAACTGGATTGTCGGCTACTGCATATGGTGTTTCTATTGCAGTTTCTGCAAGTTCACACGAAAAGTGTGCTCGTTGTTGGCACAGACGACCTGATGTTGGCCAAGATGGACAGCATCCAGAGTTGTGTTTACGATGTGTTGGTAATATTAGTGGTCAAGAGGAAATGAGGCAATTTATATGAAAAAATGGCCGTGGTTTATGCTCAGTCTTGCAGTAATTGTTTGTGATCAGGCAAGCAAATACTTAGTGAGCGTTCTTTTAATTCCGTATAAACCATTGCCTGTTTTTCCTATGTTTAATCTGACCCTGGCTTATAACTCCGGTGCAGCATTTAGTTTTTTAAGCGGTGCCGGGGATTGGCACCGATGGTTCTTCTCTGGTTTTAGTCTCATTGTAAGTATTATTCTTGCTATCTGGTTGTATCGCACTGCGAGTCAGGCCAAATTGCTTTTGGCGGGAATTAGCTTGATTTTAGGAGGAGCGATTGGTAATTTGTTCGATAGAGCCTTTCATGGCTACGTGATTGATTTCATAGATGTCTACTATAAACACCATCATTTTGCTACTTTTAACGTAGCGGACAGCGCGATTTGTATCGGGGCTGGATTTTTCCTTTTGGATTTATTGGTGAATAAACAGGACTCGTAATTGTTCACTACTTAGTAATCCTGAGGCGTTTACGAAACTGCGTACATGCTCATACATATCGTCTATTAGACTAGATTACTCTTGATGAAAATTCATTTTTTCTTATGAATTATTTCCATAAACGGGTATTTTGTCACTCAGAGTTTCTTCTGCTTTTTCTTTTAATTTTTTAAATTGACCTGCAATTTCTTTTTTTTGTGAAGGCTTATCAGTTATACCTAATACCGCTTTCATCTTATTAAATTTTATTTCAGGTGACTTCTCTTCTAGAGTACTTTTTAGCGCATCAAACAGTGTCCTGTAAGAAGATGAAAAAATCGATAATAATGTATGACCCAATGTATTTTCTTTCGATTCGACAAATTGAGTCACTAATTGAATGACACTCTCTTTTTGCATACTTTTTGCTTGCTCAGTAGATGCTTCAACCATATGATTGAGACTCAATTGGAGTCCTTGTACGTTATCGGTGGCTCTAGTTAGTGATTTGTCTAAGGCAATAAATTTTTCTGCTGTGGGTAAGTCAGATGGGAAAGGGGCTTTTGTGTAGCTAATGGTATTAATCGCTTCATTTAGAAATAGTGCAAAGGCTTTTTCAACTTCAGGACAATCTACATTGTTTTTCAATGTTTCAATTTTTTCATGAATTTCTTTTAGAGATTTGACCATGACTTTTTGTTTTTCTAAATTCCTTTTAAATTCTTCGATATCACTATTTATTTTCTCTAAGGTATTTGTTTTTTTGTGCTCCATAATGCTGTGAAGGTGCTCTCCTAGCGAATCCAGCGTGACCTTTTTTAAATCCGCTAAGTTTTTTAATTCCTTTTCTATCTCTGCAATGAGTCGGTATGATTTTTTATCATCTGTTGATTTTTGTTTTTTAATTTGAGTGGAAATGTCTTGTAGCGGTTTGATAACAGCATCACTTTTGCCGATGAGTACTGTCAAAGAAATCGTATCACTTGCAATTCCACCCCATTTTGTAGAGGGCCCCCAATTCCCGGTCCAAAATGTTGCTGCAGCTTGTTGTAGATACGAGCCATGCTGGTAATTAAAGTATTGTTGCCAACTAGGTCTTTCTTGTTGAGGTACATTAAGATCCGCCATAAGTTGATTGAATTTTTCTGAGGTATCATACTTTTTCCAAAACTGGCTCATTTTATTCTTTTCGTTTATTTCATGAGCGTTCACCAACAGTTGTAATTCATTGAGTCGGTCCAATTTTTCTTGTGAAAAGTCATGTATTTTTTGTTGGATTTGCTCTTGTTGTATTTTTAAAAGCACTAATTGTTCTTTGAACTGTCGATATAAAACCTCATTTTTAGGGAGAAGTGGCATCAACGCTCCACTTACTGGGGTTGGAGCTTTATCGAGTCTGCTTTCCTGATTCAATTGTTGTTTTAATTCATTAAACTTGTTAGCAATCAAGTTTTTTATATCTAACATTAGCGGTGGAAATCGTTCTGGCACCATACTGGAGCTTGCTAACTTTTGCTCAAGTGCGCATGCTGCAGCATAAAGTGCTAATAAAACTTCATGCGTGGATTCTTTATCTTGTTTGATGTCATATTTTTGAATCCAACCCTTCATTCCTTCTAGGAGGTTATTAATTGCATCATTATTAAGTTTTAATCCCAATCGTATAGAAGCAAACTTATTAACCCATCCATTGCTTAATCCGGATAGTAGTTTATCGATAGGGGCGATTTCTGGATGACCTGGGGCTAGATCGTGTTTGCGTTCTATTGCCAATGCTGCTAAAGCAAACATTAAAGTCCAGGTACGATTTTTACCACTAGAATCTTCAATTTTCGCAGACATATTCTCTTTGTTGCCTGGGATGTCATGCATTTCTTTAGCAATATACTCTAACTGCTGGCTAAGCGGCAGTTTCTTGCAATGTATAATAAACCCAATGAGTTGGTCTTCTATGCCTTTTTTGTATTGATTAAAGTTAGGATCTTTTTTAGTTTTTCCATTAAAGCTGGAAAGGGTGGTAATCGCTTCTTGTAATATAGCCTCTGTAAGCATAAAGACCCCCTATAATAATACTGCGATTATCTTTATTATAGGCTGTGTAACATTAAGGAAACATTACATGGATTTTTAGCGTAGAAATGGCCACCAGTAGAAATGGTCACCAAGATTATCCTCGTGACCCATTTTTAAAAATTAGGGCTATGCCAAAATGCTTGTTGTAAGGGAACTGAGCTGTTTTGTATCTGGATTATGGATACTCACAGCGGCTACTGCAGGTAAATTTAGAAAGTGTTCTGCTTCTTCCCATTCAATTTCAGCAGGGAATAATTTGAGGTGCGGCAGGCATTTATTCAAAAGAGTACAAAAGGCTAAGTCCGCAGGGAAGGGGCGAACATGTGTGTAACCGAGGCTCATTACAGCCATGGCTTCTGAAATGGTAGCCACTCCTGGTAAATAATTGAATGAATAAACATTTGCTGTTTGAGCTATTTCAGGTAGATGGCCAGGGCTGGTCGCGAAATGTACTCCTGCCTGATAACAGTTTTCAAGTTGTTGCGTGTCAATTACACCACCGGCACCAATTTTAAGAGAAGGATAGTGGGCAATTGTTTGTGCTAATAGATTTTGATCGGTTGAGTTAATTTCTACTAAGTCAAACCCAGCTTCTTGAATTTGTTGTAATCGTTCAAACAAAAAATTGTCTACATCCAGTGATATAATTACAGATTGATTGCCCAGTAACTTATCTAAGATCATAGTGAGTCCTAACAGTGATGTATATTTTTTAGTAAATTTTGTTGCAAAAGGGTAAAAGCATAAAGCTTAATGTTAGAAGAGTTAGATGGTATTGGCAAGTATATTAATGATTGTTGGCTGAAGAAATTAAGGATATTAATTAGTTTAAAGAAATTCAAGTGTAACCCGAGCATCCGAGTGGATGTTCTCAGGTTACATTTTCTCTGAAGCGAAGATACTTATGTATTGGTAGCGGAGGGAGAAACCGGCTCTTGTCGTTGTTGTTGTGCCAAGGGACTCTTTTCTGCAGTGACAGACGGCTTATAAGCATTTTCAAATTTTTCCATATGTGCTAGAAAGGCATTCATTGTGACCTCAGGTACTGGGGTACTTTTTAACATTGCCTTTATTTTCTCCAGAGTAGTTGGCTTGTCTTTCATTTTGATGTTTTCTAGCTCTTTGTTTAAGAACTTCTCTGCTTCTTTTTTTTCATCTTCATTTTCAATTTTATCGACAAATGTAAATAACTTACCCCAAGTCATTTGAGAACCATGCTGTTTTGCTTTACCTAGGGTTTGGACAAATGCAGATTGATAAACTTGTTGTGGTGTGGGTACCGGGGTCGAGGTGACTTTCGGTGATTGTGTTGGTGATGGTGTTGGTGGCAGTGAAATCAAGCTTGGTTGAGTACCAGCGGTGATGCTGGATTTTGGTGGGTGCATAGGCAACCCATCATGAGCCAACTGTTGTGTTAAAGCTTTCGTTAGACTTGCACGGGCTGAGGCCATTGCGTTGATTTGGTTTTGTACCATTAATTTATCAGTTTTAACTTGTGCCATACTTGCCGTGTTGGAGTGTAATGCTGCCTGCTGGGTGTCTTTTATGACGTCTTTTACGACTTGGATGTCTTTTTTCTCCAGTTTGAATGCTTCTCGCGCGTCATTCTTTTCGGTGTCACTCAAATCTTTAAGATCTTTCCCATTTTTTATAAGATAATAATTCCCATCTGGATCTTTGACAATTTTTTGATTTTTAGGAATAACAAAAGCAGCCTTTTCATAGGAAGATGGTTTTCCATTAGCATCAACAAATTGTTTGCCATCTACTTTTTTGCTAGCAAGTATATCATTTAAGTTTGCAATTTTTGCGGTTATTGCATTGAGTTGATCGCCTTTTTTATAAACTTCCTCGTCTGATAAGCCTGGAGTCATCATGGAATCAGCGATTTTATCAGCTTCTCTCTGGAGTTTTACAATCTCAGCTTGAATTTCTTTATCCGTTTTTTGTACGAATTTAGGCGCATCGGCTAAACTATTCTGCATCGCATTGTATTTATTATTAATTAATTTGCGATCTTGTTTTAACCTGTCTCTACGCTTATCAAGAGCTTCAAGTTCGTCCATCAGTTTATCTATTTGTTTATTATAATCTTCGATTCGCGCTTCAAGTGCCTTACTCGATTGAGGCGTAGCTGCTTTTTGCTGCGCTTTTTGCTCATCTTTTAGCGTTTTTTCTTGCTGCATTGCAATCAGCTCGTACTGAGCTTTTTGGGATTCGGCTTCTTCTTCTGTCAGGAGCCAATGTAAAAAGGCTCTTCTTTGCGCCTCCATCCTGATTTCTTCTTGGTACTGCAGTAGCCGCTCTGCTTCAATTTCTCTTTCTCTCTCTTTTTCAGTAACAAGTCGCTCAGTTGTTGTTTCGCCAGCAGGTGTTAACAAGAAACGTCGTAGACTATCGGGCCCCTGTAGGCCGAAATGGCTTAAATTTATTGAAGAGTTAGGATCAAAAGTAGGATCATCACCGAATTTTGATTTTATCGCATCACCTAGTTTTTGGTCTAGAGCGTTCATTTCTTCTGGTGAAAGCTTTTCCTGTTTAAGCATTTCTGCGAGGGAACGTTTCGCTATGGTCATATGTCTATATCCTCTTACAGCATATTATAATTATATAATACTGTTCAATAAAACACCAAAGTGGACTGCTTTAAAAATACGTACCCTACATACTATAGTTAATTACCTCTTTTTGGGAAGCTTTGAGGTTATTTTTCGAATTTTTTACTGAAAACATAGGAGGATGATGAGGCATAGGATTATGACTACCATCTGATACGTGTGATTCGCCGCTGTTGTCGAGCAGTGTTTGCAACAAACAATGACTGCTTGAGTGTGGGATCAACTCATAACGTCTGGGATCACTTGAGTAATATTCTGCATCGTTTACTGTAGTATGTGACTTTAGGTCTTCAGGTGCAAATGCCCAATAATATAAATGACCGCGTTGACTTTCTATAAAGGATAACAAAGTTTGTTTCACCGTACAGGCTTGGTTATCAACCCAGTTGCAGGCTATAGCGAGTCCTTTTGCACTGGCTGCAAACAGAAGACCAAAAGACTGATCCCATACCGCACCGAGAGCACATGTGATACTACCTAAAGCATAGGCAAGAATGCGTGTTATAGGATTTAAAAGAGTAAGTCCTACGCGTGTAGAAAATGAAATGAAATCAATGATAGGTAAAATAATGCAATTTTTTGTTAATTGTAAGAGTGGTAAACATAGTGCACGTACACTATTAATACAGATATTGAAAAATGCATTATCAGAAAAATGCCCAAATGGCCAGGTAAAACCATAGAGCGGTGAAAATCTGAAACTGGCTATTAAATTGTCTGATGGTGGCCGTGTAGAAAAAGACAGTAATAATTTGCCTATATCATTGATGTTACCAAGAATTGCAAGGGTTTTAGTGAGTAGATTCGTAATCCCACGAAATGGTACATGTATAAAAAGAGCACTTACCTCGAGTAGTGGCACAGTCAGCAGCGCTAAAATAAAATCCGCGCTGGCTGCAAGAACTTGCTTGCTGAGGCTTGTAAAAAGAACGCCACTTTTTCTCCAACCTTTGAGAAAACCATCATGAAATCCATAATAATAACCTTCAAAAAGGGGGGCGATGCATAGTTTTCCTAGGTTGATAAAGCTTTTACATAACCATTTACAGGTGCCTAAAAGCCAATCATCACCAGGATGCATGATTGTATCATAAACGGCAGCGCCGCCTTTTCCACCTAAAGCAGCATAATTGGTATAAGGAAACTCCCCCATTTCATGTCCTAGTGAAGGAATTATTTTGGTTAAACTATAGCCTAGGCCAAGTGCCAATGAAGCAATAATAGCAATTTCCGCTGGATCTTCTTTAAGTACATTCACCGCTTCAACAAAAAACTTATCCAGATTACCTCCTGCTACAACGCCTTGCCAGTAGGTTATAGATGCCGAGATCGCTTCAGAAATTGTGCCATGACTCATCCAATGAGCTAGTTTTTGTGTCGGCTCAATGCCTGAGATTAAACCATGCAAGTGCAATTTGGTTAAAATCGATTTAAGAAACTCAGGAGCAAGTACTGCGCCACCGCCGTAAGCATATGCAGCCATCGCTAAACTACCAATCAAGGGATTTTTTTCACTGACGTCGATGAAAAAACTGGCGATATGGCGTATTACTTCTAACGCTCGATGAAAGGGATTGTCATAAGCATGTGGGCTTGGTGGATGATTGGGACGTGCAATGATGTAAGGGCTGTTACTAATTTGCTCTTTAATGAATTCTTCTATGGTTTGGCCAGTAGCTAAAAGCCCTTTATTTTCTAAAGCTAAAATCAATGAGTTTCTTGCTTTAGCGCGTTGCGTTTGTTGTTTGTTTAATTCAGAGGAGTCTTTTGGCGGGAGGTGTGTGTCATGAATATAATTGAAAAAATCGTCATGTAAGTGATGAATAAAACGATACATGCTTTTATAGAACTTATAGAAAAATCGAGGAATTCGCGAAATAAACGCATTCAGTTTAAGGCTAACACGCTCGGGTAAATAAAGATGACGTTTACTGACTTGCCCTAAAGTGTATAAGTCTTGTCCTTCTGGCAAGGGGTAGAAAAGTTCTTCATGCATAAAATAACGTAATTGTATGATTTTGCTTTCTTGTCTTATCAGGAGGAGTTGCTTGTGAGCAATAATTGCCCAGCTGCCATAGGGTAGTTGGTTGAGCGCTTTTTTCGCTTTTCTTGTATTACCTGCTGATATTGGTTCGCTAGGGCTGTTTGTCAGTTGGGTGATTAAGCTTTTTAAATCAGGATAACCCTTTTGTGGAACTCCTTGCAGTTTGTAGTATGGGGTTATTTTGGTTATCGTAAGCCCATCTAAACGTTTTAGTACTTCGGTTTTATGTTCAGGTTTGGCATTCATGGCCAAATAATTGATCCAATCGTGGCCATCTCGCCATAACTTACTAAAAAAAGCAGCCAGTTGTGCCAGTCTATTTGCAGGAACATCACTTAAATTTGCCGCAAGGGGTAGCTTATAATAGCCACAAATAACTCTTAAGGCATCGTCCAAATCCTTGCTGTTATGTCCTATATGGAGTTCACTATCCCAAATAAGGCAAGGGTGCCCAGCCTCATGGTTTTTTACGATACGACTAAAATCCATTTGGTCTTGCCGTGATATGGAATAAACACGGTTAAAAGAATAATGCTGTGCTGTTTTATGAGACTCATAAAGAATGTCTCCAAAAGTACCCTCAGAGATGAGAGGGGCAGTTGCTATTATGCGATTTTGATTAGAACAATGCCCTATGATGTCAATCACTTGTTTTCTTAGTTCTTCGTGCCCCTCATGATCCTGACTGGCTAATTTGCGCTCTCTTTTCAATAACCCTTTTAATGAATCAATGCATTCATTTGCGAGTTGCAATTTTTGTTCTTGTGCTGAGGTGAGTGGTTGGTTGTAACTTGCTGAGCGTATTCGATAACGATGAACTTTACTTATAATGTTAGATACCAATGAGGAAGGTCGCTCACCTGGAAGAAGTTGTATGAGATCTGCCTGATGAGTGAACAACATAAGTTGCACGGTTTTTTTATCATGGTTGGCTATTAAACGCAGCCTATCGCCTCCTGGGAGGAGGTATTCCATATCATAATGTCCATAGAGTACTGTTCCTGCTTCATCACTGAATGGGCTTCCTGTCACCGTAGGTAGGGCTTGGTGACTAAAGGGAGTGATAGTTAAAGGAACAATAATTTGTGTGTGGCCATTCGTCGTTACAAAATCAGGCATTGGAACTATCCGCTGTTCACATACTGCACAGGATACTTGGTTTTTTAATGAAATATCAAGTAGAAGCGGTGACAAACCTAGAAATTTTATACTGTCACTGATAAAATGTTTTAAAAATAAACAGGAATCCATTTTAATGACTAGTTATTGCGGTTATATCGCTTTAGTTGGTAGACCTAATGTAGGTAAATCAACACTTCTCAATTGTATTTTGCAACAAAAAGTGAGCATTACTTCAAGAAAGCCACAAACAACACGACATAGTATCTTGGGAATTCGTACGGAAGGTGATTATCAATTTGTTTATGTAGATACACCTGGAATTCATCAAGGAAGTAAAAAAGCAATGAATCGCATGATGAACAAAACGGCGATTAGTGTATTGCGTGATGTGGATGTGATTGCTTTTCTAGTTGATGGAACTCATTGGCAAGAAGAAGATGAATACGTTTTAAGTTTGGTAAAGCAGGCTAAGGTACCTTGTGTTTTAGTGGTAAATAAAGTAGATAAAATTGATGATAAAACTCAGTTGTTACCGTGGATAGAACAAATGAGTCAAAAACATGAGTTTGCGGCAATTATTCCCATATCTGCGAAAACAGGGGTTCAAGTCGATGAATTGCAGGATAAGTTACAGAATTATTTGCCTGAGGGACCTCATTTGTTTCCTGACGATCAGCTGACTGACCGTTCGATTAAATTCTTATGTGCTGAATTATTGCGTGAAAAAATTTTCCGCTTTTGTGGGCAAGAATTACCTTATGCTGTTACTGTAGACATTGAATCATTTAAAGATGAAGGCGCGCTAGTGCGTATTCATGCATTGATTCTTGTGGATAAAGACAATCATAAACGTATGATCATTGGTGATAAGGGACAAAAATTAAAGGAAATGGCAACAAGTGCACGGATGGACATGGAAAAATTATTAGGTAAAAAAGTATTCTTACAGTGCTGGTGCAAGGTCAAATCAGGCTGGTCGGATGACGAGCGTATATTAAAACAATTAGGCTATGACCACTAAGACAATAGAGGCTTGGGTTTTACATAAGAAATGGTCTGGAGATACGAGTGCTCATGTGAGTTTTTTTACGCGTGAGTCAGGATTGATTCAGTGCCTTTGTAAAGGGGGGCGCACACCTAAAAAGCAAGCCCTTTTACAACCGTTTACTCCTTTATGGCTTAGTCTTGCTGAACGTCATGAGCGATATTATGCTCAAACTGTTGAAAGTATTTCTCCAACACTGCACCTGACAGGCAGCTCGCTTTTTGCGGGTTTATACATCAATGAAATCCTTTATCATGCACTAAGCCCCAATTATTCTGATTCAACATTATTTGACGCGTATTTATTTACTTTAAATGGCCTTACCTTTGCAAAAGAGCGATTTGTTATTGAAGCGCTATTAAGACGTTTTGAATGGACGTTGCTGCATGCATGTGGTTATTCCTTTTCGCTAACACAAGAAGCAAGAACAGCTCATGTGATTGCTGACGACTTATGCTATCAATTTGTTGCAGGTGAAGGCTTCGTTGTAAACAGTAGAGGAATTCCAGGTACGCATATTCTTGCTTTAGCACAGGATAATTTAAATGAGGCTCCTTATCTCAAATCAGCAAAAATAATTATGCGTCAAGCAATCGATCATCTTCTCGGGGGACGCGAGATTAAGACCCGGGCCTTGTATTTTTCAGAAGTAAAATAAATGGGTGTGATTAAAGTGCGGTGTTAGGTAATTCGTTGCCCAAAAAAGCTCAATAACCGTAGGCTGGGCTGTTAAGCCCAGCAATTGTGCTGAAGTATTTTTTTAGAAAGATACGTGTTAATTGGGCTTCATAATAGAATTATGGGGAGTACGAAAGAACCTGGCAGATGCTGGGCTTAACAGCCCAGCCTACGCCTGCTTATTTGAATTTATTATCATCCTAATGCTTAATTTTAGATTAAATTGTTATTCCTGCGCAGGAACGACAACACATTCGTGGGGATGTATCAGCTCAGGATGACGTGATCTAAACAAATAGGGTTCTTGCTCTGGGCCAAGATGGACCTTATACTCTTTATTTTATTTGTAGGGTGTAGAATGAATAAGCCAATCTTATTGGGTGTCAATATTGATCATATAGCTACTGTACGCCAGGCACGTGGTACTCGGTATCCTGATCCGGTACAAGCTGCGATGGATGCAGAAGAAGCTGGTGCAGATGGTATTACGTTACATATGAGAGAGGATTTGCGACATATCCAGGCTCGTGATGTACGTTTGATGAAACAAGTATTACAAACGCGAATGAACCTTGAATTGGCAGTAACTGATGCAATGCTGGATTTTGCAGAAGAAATAGCGCCTGAGCATGCTTGTTTGGTTCCAGAAAAACGTGAAGAGATAACCACGGAAGGTGGCTTGGACGTACTGACACACCGAAAATCGGTAGAGCATGCCGTACGACGTTTGCAGACTATAGGCAGTGAAGTCTCTTTATTTATTGATCCAGAGCGTGATCAAATTACTGCAGCGGCAGATGTTGGTGCACCAGTAATTGAATTGCATACAGGTTGCTATGCGGATGCGACCGATGTTGAGCAGCAACAGCGTGAGTTAGAACGGATAAAACATGCTGCAGAATATGCAGCCAGCTTAAATTTGATTGTTAATGCAGGTCATGGCCTTCATTATCATAATGTGCAACCTATAGCAGCTATAAAAGAATTACACGAACTTAACATTGGCCATGCGATTATTGCTCGGGCTTTATTCTGTGGTATGAAAGAGGCAGTGCGACACATGCGTCAACTCATGCAGGAAGCCAGACTTTATGGCAATATCTGATGGTGGTAGACTGAAAATAATAAAGGATTTGCCTGAACTGTTTAGAACAAAAGCCACTTGGCAACAAAATGAGTAGCCTGGGTGCAGCCTAGTGGAACCCAGGTTTAAAGAAGATGTCATTCCCGGGTTCCGCTAGGCTGCACCCAGCGACAACTATGTAATCATACTAAAATGAACTTCTTCTCTCACTTGTAGAGGAGGGCATCCCTCATCTGCAGTGACTGGCACCTTCTTCCCATGGGGAGAAGGGACATTTATATATAGAATCTAAGTGGAAAGTAACTGTAGGCTGGGCTGTTAAGTCCAGCATTCTAAATTTGATTCTTGTTGGAAAGTCAGATTTGAGTCCAAGTTCCACAGTGTGAACACTGACAAAAAAAATCCCGGCATAAATCAACCGGGATTCAGGTAGAGGAGACGGGTAACTAGTCGCGGCCAGAAAATGCGCTTAATATGTTAAGCAAACTGACAAACAAGTTATAAATCGATACAAAAAGACCAACTGTGGCTGAAATGTAATTGGTTTCACCTTCATGAATAATCGCACTGGTTTGCATGAGAATTAATCCTGAAGAAATAAGTATGAAAGCAGCTGAAATCGCTAATTGTAATGCAGGTATGTGAATGAAAATTCCTGCAATCATTGCCAATAAAACGACCATAATACCAACAAAAAGAAATCCGCCTAAGAAGCTAAAATCTTTTTTCGTTGTTAATGCATAAGCAGATAATGCAAAGAAAATAATACCAGTACCGCCTAATGCAGTTGCAATTAATTGTGGGCCATTAGAAAAGTGACTAATGTAGAAATTAAGTACTGGACCTAAGGTATATCCCAGGAATCCGGTAAAGGCAAAAACACTGACTAATCCCCAGACGCTGTTTCTTAAAGCTTGGGTCAAAAACATTAAACCATAAACGCCAACTATCATAAGAAGGGGGTTCATTGGACGTGCGCCGCTTGTAAGTGATAAGACAGCCATGAATCCGCTGAACAGGAATGTCAGACCTAGTAATAAATAAGTATTTCGCAGTACCTTATTACTCGAAAGTACTGACTCATTACGTCGCGTAAGTATGGTGACATCATTTCGGTTCATTGTTTAGAGCTCCTCTATGTTTATATTTAGTCTAGCATATCTATGGGTCAGTTTCCTATATTTCAAGTTTTAAAACAAAGTATTTTTGTTTTGAGGTTCTATAGTACTATAGTAGTATTATGAAAGAAGATATAGCCTAGGTGCTGCGCAGTGGTTGAGACATGTCTGAGTTTTTTAATCCCGGGTTTCGTTGCACCGCACCCAGGCTACAACAGATTGAAGTTTCGACGTTTTTTAAGTCTAAATTTTAGGATTTATTATGGCACGGGCAGCACTAGTACAAATGGTTTCCTCAGCACATGTTGCTGAGAACTTACAACATGTCGAACATCTCATGAAACAAGCCCGTGACGAGCAGGCGGATCTCGTACTTTTACCTGAGAATTTCGCGTTCATGGGACTTCATGAAACAGATAAATTGCAGATTGGTGAAGTTTATGGTGTTGGGCCAATACAAGAAAAAATCAGTCAATTGGCAAAAAACTTAGGTTTGTGGGTCATTGCTGGAACTATTCCTCTGAAAAGCTCTGGTTCAAAGGTACGTGCCAGTTGCTTGGTTTATGATGCTCACGGCAAGTGTGCTGCACGTTACGACAAAATCCATTTATTTGATGTGCATGTCTCATCACAAGAGTCATATCAAGAGTCGATGTCTATTGAGCGGGGGCATGATTTGGCTTTGGTAGATACCCCAGTTGGAAAAATAGGGCTTACCGTTTGTTATGATTTACGTTTTCCTGAGCTTTATCAACTACTTATGTTGGAGGGGGCGCAGTTGTTTACGGTTCCTTCTGCATTTACAGCGGTAACCGGTCTTGCACATTGGGAAGTATTGTTGCGAGCACGAGCGATTGAAAATCTTTGCTATGTTTTGGCAGCAAATCAAGGTGGTCGACATGAAAATGGACGTACTACTTTTGGTCATAGCATGATCGTTGATCCTTGGGGAAAAGTGCTGACACAGAAAGAAACAGGACCTGGTGTAGTAACAACAGACATTGATTTACAAAGTCAGCAGGAGCTACGTCGAAATTTCCCCTGTTTAGAACATCATGTATTAAACTTATAAAATAGAGTACAAGTGCACGGTAGTAGAAAACTGAATGGTTGATATCCTATTCTACTAACATAATTTATTTTTATTTATTGAAAGGTACTTATTAAATGACAGAAGCGCTTACCACCGCAAAAAAAATCTTACTAGCTCCTGCGGCACTAGATGAAACGGGTATAGAAAAATTATTTAAAACCATGATGAGTCACCATATTGACGATGCGGATCTTTATTTCCAAAGTTGCAGCTATGAATCTTGGTATTTAGAAGATTCCGTAGTGAAAAGTGGTAGCTTTTCTTTGGATAGAGGTGTAGGTATTCGAGCGGTCAGTGGCGATAAAACAGGTTTTGCTTATTGTGATGACATTTTATTGCCTTCAATGTTGCGAGCAGCTGATGCGGCTCGTTCTATTGCACTAACGGGCTCCAAACCAGTGCAATCCATCCAGGTTCAAAGTGCTGCGATAAATCGCTATCAAGGACTAAATCCTATTGAGGGCATGAGCAAGCAAGAAAAAATAGCTTTATTAGAGGCAATTGATCAAGAAGCACGCCGCATTGATCCTCGCGTAATCCAAGTTAATGCCTCATTAAGTGGTTGTTATGAAGTGGTGATGGTTGCTGGGATGCAGGGACAAATGATTGCAGATGTTAGGCCTTTAGTCAGTATCAATGTGAGTGTTATTGTAGAAGACAAATATGGTAAACGGGAATCTGCTCGCTCTGGAGGAGGTGGCCGTGTGGCTTATTCCTACTTCCTTGAAAAAGAGAATGCGTTAAGTTACGCGCGTGAAGCGGTGCGCGAAGCATTGATTAATTTAGAAGCACAACCTGCACCTGCAGGAACAATGCCTGTAGTTTTAGGGCCAGGTTGGCCAGGAGTTTTATTGCATGAAGCAGTAGGACATGGTTTGGAGGGTGATTTTAATCGCAAAGGGTTATCTGCATTCTCAGGACGTATCGGCCAGCAAGTCGCAGCACCAGGTGTTACGGTAGTTGATGATGGTACTTTAAAAGACAGACGTGGTTCTATCACCATTGATGACGAAGGAACTCCATCCCAGTGCACTACATTGATTGACAATGGTGTTTTGGTGAATTACATGCAAGATAAGTTGAATGCTAAATTGATGGGAATGCAATCTACCGGTAATTGCCGACGTGAATCGTATGCACATGTACCAATGCCTAGGATGACGAACACCTATATGTTAGCGGGCCAACATGATCCAGAAGAAATTATTCGTTCTGTGCAACGCGGCTTGTATGCTGTTAATTTTGGAGGAGGACAGGTTGATATCACTTCGGGCCAATTCGTTTTCTCTGCCAGCGAAGCTTATCTTATTGAGAATGGGAAGGTTACTGCGCCAGTCAAAGGAGCAACACTCATTGGCAATGGGCCTGATGTGATGAAAAAAATCAGCATGATTGGCAATGATCTAGGATTGGATCGAGGAATAGGTGTTTGTGGTAAAGAAGGGCAATCAGTTCCAGTTGGTGTAGGTCAACCTACTTTGAAAATAGATGCGTTAACCGTTGGCGGAACTAGTTAAATATATCGTAGCCTGGTTGTACGCAACCAGGCTACATCTATGTTGTCTTTATATTAAATTCCAAAAAAATACCAAAAAGGGATCGACGCGATTACAATGCCTAGTTTTAATAGGGAAAACCAGGCATTTAATCTTAGTAGTGGATTAAGATGGAAGTTATTGTTTGTTTTGAGTAACTCTTCAAAACACAAAAAATAGCTCGACTGATAAGGAAAAATCCAGGCTTCAGTTGCCATTAAAATAACGAAAGCAACAACCCAGTTGCTTACTGTACCCTGATTGGCTAGAGGTATAATCACGGTGAAAAGGAGCGCAGGCGCAATCATTGTTCCTAAAAGCAAGCCCCCAAGCCAGCTGATAACATAAATGATAACAATAAAATAAAAGGGGTTTGCATGGGCTAAATGACTAAGCCATTGAAGATGGGCTAGTAGCCAAGGTTCAAATCCAATGTTTTGCAATGCATGCATTACGCCTATTATGGCACCGAAATAAAATAAAAAACTCCAGTTAATTTTTTTGAGTAATTCCTTTTTATCCAGCACATTAGTCCATAACAGCAATGTGAAAATCGTAATACAGGTCCAAAATGTAGAAATATCTTTCCAGGTAGAAATAATAGTTCCGATTGCAAAAAGCAGTAGGCTTATAATCGCAATATACTCCGCAAAAGAGAGTTGCCCCAGTGAGCACAGCTCTTTTTTTAATTTAGAATGATTTATTTTTAAGGTATTAGGTGATTTAAACGTGATTGAATGCAATATAAAAAACAAAGCAATTAGTAATAAGCCTGGAAAAGATGCCGCCCAAAGCCAATGTAGCCAATTGCCTTGCCATTGATTTTGTTCGGATAAGAGACTAAAGAGAATAAAGTTACTCGATTTTCCCGTAAGAAAAATAGTTGAAAGTAAAATACACCCATTAAAGGCTGCATTGGCTAATGCATTGGCTGTATCACTGCGTGGATGAATGGTACTGCTCTCAAGAATATCATCTAATAAAGGTGCAATTAAAGCGATACGCGAGCTTTGTACACTCATAATCGGTGTAATTAAGGCACCTATAAAAAACAGGAATTTTTGCAATAAAGAAGATTTTGATGGCAGATGAATTAATAAGATTAAGGCCAAACGATAAAATAGCCTTGATTTGCTCATGATCGCGCCAACACCAAAAACACTTACCGCAATAAAAAAACTCCGAGAGGTGAAACCGGAGAGGATGACATTCTGTGGCGCTATATTGAATAAAAGTGCACTAAGAATAATCAATGCAGCTGGGAGATACTCAGGCACAAGACGAAAAGTCCACATAATGAACGCGGCGCCTAAAATGACAATAAAACTGGTATGTGATAGGTCTATACCTGTGTTTTGATTCAGATAGAACGAAATAAAGGCACAAAGTATTCCCGAAATAGCAAAGCCAATTTCTGGGCTTATTCGACTGTATTTAAAAATCATACTTTATCATTCAATAATCCTACACCTATCCTGGGTTACCCTGTTCCAGATCATTTTATCCATTTAATTTATTAAGCAGGGCACTTATTTCAAAAATACGCTCTTCTGAGGAGGTACTGTCAAGAGTAAAACGCAAGCGTTGCGGTCCTTCCATTTGATACCTTTTGGCGTGTACTTGAATCAAATTAATTAAAATGGCCGGATCAATATTGGGTTTTTCACTAAATTCCAGCTTGCCTTGCTGTGCACCAGCACTGATCTTTTGAATTCCCATTGTTTCAGCTTTCAATTTTAATTCAGTAATCAATAATAAATGTTTGACTTGGTGTGGTAACAAACCAAATCGATCAATTAACTCAACTTGTAAGTCATGCAATTGCTCTTTAGTTTTTGCATTGGCAATGCGTTTGTACATAATGAGTCGGTTATGGATATCTGGAATATATTCATCAGGAATAATTGCACTGATTCGTAAATCAATCTCGGGACCTTGATGCATGGGAGCAGATAACTCAGGAGTTTTTCCAGCTTTTAAATCATGAACCGCTCTATCGAGCATTTCCATAAACAAGTTAAAGCCAATCGCCTGCATGTTCCCACTTTGATCCTCTCCTAAAAGCTCACCTGCTCCACGAATTTCTAGATCGTGGGTTGCTAGAGTGAAGCCTGCGCCCAGATCCTCCAAGGAGACAATAGCCTCTAAACGCTTGGTGGCATCGGAGGTGAGTAATTTTTCATTAGGCGTCAATAAATACGCATAGGCTTGATGATGAGAACGACCTACACGTCCACGTAACTGATGCAGTTGTGCTAAACCAAATTTATCCGCACGGTCAATAATAATTGTATTGGCGGTGGGAATGTCGATACCGGTTTCAATGATCGTGGTGCAGACTAAGACATTAAAGCGATGATGATAAAAATCAGACATGACTCGTTCTAGCTCACGTTCACGCATTTGCCCATGAGCCGTACGGATTTTTGCCTCCGGAACTAGAGCTTGCAATTCCTGACACATGTGCTCGATCGTTTCCACATTATTATACAGGAAAAAGACTTGGCCACCTCGAAGGATTTCCCTAAGGATGGCTTCGCGTACGGTGGAATCTTTTTTCTCTTGCCAGAATGTTTTAATTGCGAGACGTTTGGCAGGTGGTGTGGTCATGAGCGAGATATCTCTGATTCCAGCCATTGCCATGTTTAATGTTCTAGGAATTGGGGTCGCAGTCATGGATAGAATATCGACATAGGTACGTAAGGCTTTGATGTGTTCTTTTTGTTTCACCCCAAACCGATGTTCTTCATCAATAATAAGTAATCCAAGATTTTTAAAAGCAATCTTACTTTGAAATAGTTTATGTGTTCCTATGACTATATCAACGGCTCCTGATTTTAAGGATGCAAGAACTGTTTCAGTTTCTTTGGCTGAACGAAAACGTGAGAGCAACTCAATATTGATGGGGAAGTCGGCAAATCGATCTCGGAATGATTCAAAATGTTGCCCTGCCAGCAGAGTGGTTGGGACTAGAATGCAGACTTGCTTATTGTTTTGTACCGCAACAAAAGCAGCGCGCATGGCTACTTCGGTTTTACCAAAACCTACATCCCCACAAATTAAACGATCCATAGGTCTTGGCGATTCCATATCTTTTATGATTTGTTCGATAGCGTTTAATTGATCTGGTGTTTCTGTAAATGGAAAAGCACTAGCAAATTTTACATATTCATTGTGATCTACTTGATATTGCTGCCCAGGCTGTGCTTCTCTTTTGGCATAAAGATCAAGTAATTCGATAGCAATATCATGGATTTTTTCAGCGGCTTTTTTCTTTTCTTTTTGCCATTGATCCGAACCCAGTTTATGTAAGGGTGCATGATCACTATCAACGCCAGTGTAGCGACTAATCATGTGCAGTGAAGTTACCGGTACATAAATCTTGTCTTCGCCTGCATAGGTAAGAACTAAAAATTCACTGGCAATCCCATTGGATTCAATATGCTGTAATCCCTGATAACGCCCTACACCAAATTGGAGATGTACTACTGGAGCACCAACACGTAGTTCGGCCATATCACGGATAATTAAGTCGGGGTCAACAGTTTTTTGTGCACTCCGTCTTTGGGGGGTACTTTGTTCTCCAAATAATTGTGATTCAACAATAATAACGAGATTACTCTGTTTTAGCTCACATCCGTAAATGAGACTCCCAGTACTGATGTTGATTGGCGCAGTATCATTAATAAAATCATGCCATGAGGTTTGGACTTTAGCGCTAATGCCGCTTGGCTTAAGCAAATCAAGCAACACTTCACGCCGTCCAGCACTTTCGACTACCAGTAAATAGCGGCGTGAAGAATCAGCACAATATTCACGCAGCTGGCTTAGAGGCTCTTGTGTTTTCCTATCTATGGGTAATTGTGGGCCCGAAATAATGTCAAAATTAACCACAGCCCCTTTTTTATCTGAAGTATTTTGGAACAAGCGAAGTTGTTCGTACGTATTGGCTTGAGTTAATAATTCCGTCGGATTAATAAAACATGCTGGAGGTGATAAAATTGGCCTACTGACATCATATCGTCTTTGCTCATAACGCTCGTTCAACTCTTGCCAGAATTGTTCTGCATTATTTTGGATGTCTTCAATCAGGCAAATCTTGGCATTTTCTGGCAGATAATCGAAAAAAGTGACCGTTTTTTCAAAAAACAAAGGCAGATAATATTCGATTCCAGAAGGAAACTGGCCTTCACTGATTGCCTCATAAATAGGGCATTGACTTGGATTCCCTGGAAATAGTTCCCTAAAAGCACGTCGAAACAGGAGCTGGCTTTGTTCATTTAAAGGGAACTCTCGTGCAGGCAATACATTGATTTCTTTTATTTTTTCTATAGTACGTTGGGTTTCTGTATCAAATTCGCGGAGACTTTCGATTTCATCGTCGAAAAGCTCAATACGAAATGGCAAACCAGACCCCATAGGATACACATCAATAATGGAGCCGCGTAAAGCAAATTCGCCGTGCTCAAGTACCTTATTCACACAATGATAACCGGATTGCTGTAGCTGGTTACGAAAAGCAGTTAAATCCAGTTTTTGTCCTTCTTTTAGCATTAAAGCATATTGATTCAAAAATTCAGGTGGACAAAGCCTATGCATTAAAGTACTTGCTGAAGTGATGACAATGGCATCTGTTACTTGTTGGATGCGACTTAATGTATATAATCGTTCGGAAATAATATCCTGGTGGGGGGAGAATTGGTCATAAGGGAGTGTTTCCCAATCGGGAAAAAACAATAATTCTTGAGGGGAATTTGGATTGAGAAAGAAATTCAATTCTGCTTGCAACTGATTTGCACTGAGATTGTCTTTCGCAATCAATAATTTAATTCCAGAAGTCTGTTGGCAATATTCAGCAAGTGCTAGTGCTAAGCTGCTTCCATGGAGTTGTCCCCATATTTGTTTGGCCTGCGTCGATTGATAGAGTAAGGTATTTATGGGCATAGCTTAGACATTCGGGTTTAAAAATTGGCTATTATACCTGATGTGTTGTCTTGGTTCATCTTAAAATTGCGGATTATTTATTTTTAGTGCTTTCATCCCGGGTCCGACGAGGATTTCTCATTGTAACACCATACTACAGAGTGCAGATCCCTCACTTTGAGTTATTTTAGTCATAACACATACAGGGATGGCATTACGAATCACTACCAGGCAAGCCTTGAATTTTGATATCAAAATGATGTAACAAGGCGATGACGTCTAGGAAAGAAAAACGTGCATGCTTGATTCTATTTTCATTCGGATCAATGGTGTAGTTGATGGCGTTTGTAAAATCTGCAGCACTTAAATTGGTATGGAGAAACAAGCTATTTAGTAAATCGGAGTCTATAAAGCTCGCATGACTTAAATTTGCTTCTCGAAAATCAATATCATGAGCCTTGCATTCTTCAATAATTAAGTTAGAGAGTTCTAATCCGTAAAAACTGGAGTGGCTCAGATTACTGCTATAAAAATAGAGGGGGCTTGTTAGCTTGACCAAGGGCCAACTCAATTCCGTCCAGTTTATCCCAATGAGCTTTGAATTTTTAAAAGAGACTTCTGAGAATTTACAACTCGGAAATTTTGTCAGAGCCAAATCACAGGATTCAAAATCGCAATCAGTGAATTTTGTATGATGGAATATAACATCAATGAATTTACATTGTTTAAATTGACAATTTTCAAAATCAATGCGTTCGATTCGTTCTTTTTCAATGGTTAATTGCGTGAATGTTTGATTAGTATAAGTATTTTTATTAAATGGGGACATCATAATCTTTCGCTATTTTCTTTAAATCAATACCCAGGCTACACAACTTCAAGACAACATCTTAGTTTTCATTCAATGATGTATCGGTCTCTATGAGCTCTAACTGCTCTAACTCGATATCCACGGATTCGATTTTTTGAAAACGAGAGGTAATTTTTTTAGCAGAGGTATTTACTTCATTGACATCTTGATGCGCCTGATCAATGTGTTTAGATAGTTTGTCCATTCTTTTTTCAAAGCGTTGGAAGTCATCTGCCAGAGATTGTAAGTGTTTTTGAATGATGTGCACTTGTTTACGGGTGGCATCATCTTTAAGTACTGCTTTAGCAGTAGTTAGGACTGCCATTAATGTACTGGGTGAGACAATCCATACTTTTAATCTTTGAGAAAGAGAAATTAAATCTGGATAATTGGCATGAATTTCAGCAAAAATGGATTCTGCAGGAATAAACATCATGGCACCATCAGTAGTTTCGCCAGGGATGATGTATTTTTCGGCAATATCTTTAATATGTTTTTGAATGTCTTGACGAAATTGCTGTTGCAGAGATTTCTTTTCGACTGAACCTGCATCAATATTGATAAGCCGTTGATAGGTTTCTAGAGGAAACTTGGCGTCAATAACCACATCACCTGTAGGCTCAGGCAGGAATAAAATGCAATCAGCGCGTTTTTGATTGCTTAATGTATATTGCATTTGAAAATGATTGGGGGGAATCATATTGCTGATTAAGGTTTCGAGCTGCACTTCACCAAATGCGCCGCGCGCCTTTTTATCAACCAACACATCTTGTAGACTGACCACATGATTCGATAATTCAGTAATTTTCTTTTGTGCCTCATCAATGATCGTGAGGCGTTTTACAACGTCAATAAATGTAGTGGACGTTTTTTCAAAGCCTTCCGCTAATTTATGATTGACTTGTTGCGTTAGTCCATGGAGATGATTACGAATCTCTTCAGTAAGCAATTGTAGATGAGAGGTGAGCGCGCTGGCGTGTTGTTTAAAGCTATGGTTGATTTGTTCTCGAACATCAGTCATTTGTTTTTGGACCGTGTCATGAATCATTTGTTGTGTTATCAATTGTCCTTGGCTGATTTTCTCATTTACATTCACGTGTACTTGATGCAATTGCGTGGTAAATGCCTCAAGAGTCTTTTCGTGTAGTTGCTTACTTAGTTTTTTTTGCTGATTTTGTTTTAGCAAAAACCAAATGAAGAATGAAAATTGGAGGGCTAAGGCACAAGCGATGCCCTCAAGCAAAGAGATTGAAGATAAAAATTGCATTCATTAGTCCAAAAGTTGACTGAGTCTAATCGGCTGATCATATTGATAAACCGTTTTTAGTTGCCCGTAATCAGTAAGATGTAGGTAACCAATTGAGAGCTGATCCTCTGCTAAATGTGCCGAATTGTCAAAACTAAATTGAATTGTTTGCTTTCCTGGATCAAGCCATTGCGCACTTTGTGATGTTTCAACCGGAATATCCTCACCTTTAGCGTTTTTCTTGTATAAAATGCATTGTAAGGCATACCGACTTGCAGTAGCCACATTCACAGTGGCAGCTAAGGTCAAAGGCTTAGAAGAGACTTTCTTAATGCTCATTAAGCTGGCAGAAGGCACCGAATAGGAAAAAGCGGCACGTGCGCTACGATGTGTAGGTGTGTTTTCATCCAGTTCACTCGATACCTCTACATCAATATACCAATTGCCGCCATGAGTATTATCGTCAGAAGATAACTGGGTACTGGCTTGGAATTGATTACGTTTTACTTGTTTGATTTCGAGAGGAACTATTTGGTTATCAGGACCTATCAATGAGGCGTGAATATCATCCACTGGATAGGACGTAATATTATCTTTTAGGAGAATGAGTGCATTAAATTGATCGCCATATTGATATTGCAATTCAGAGGGTTCGACCTGCAAATAGATTAACGAGTATTTTTCAAAAACATGAATTAGATATTGATCAGCATCACTTGATGGATTTATGTGTTTGCTTTGGATTACGAAATTACCAGAGCCTAACTCAGGTTTGATTTGTAGCATGGTTTGATGTGCACCCAGTCTGAGTGACTCATCGATTGCTTCATCCTGACTATACAAAGAAGAGGCATCTTTGAGACTCATGAATTTACTGGCAGTACTTTTTATTTCTAATGCAGGAATAGCTTTGTCTTTTTGTAGCGGGATGATGCGTAGCACAGCTTCTGGCGAATGAATGGGTAAGTTTATGCCTTGTTGTAATTGAGCTGCCGTTATTTTTTGACTGTAACTATAACTTTTTTGCACATTTTTTTCAGTTTTAATTAAAAGGTTTTCGGAAATCTTCCAGCTATCTTGCAAACTTTCATGAGGCAAAGTACTGCAAACATCACAATCATAAGACTTGATTTGGTTTTGGGGGAGCGTAAATGCATTGATTTGTGAGCAACAAAACAAAGACAATAAGGTTAGTGTAGTTCTCATTTTGAAGCTCCTTCTAAAGCTAAGGCAGAAATTAGTATTTTATCTAACCCAAAACATGAATGGCGACTTTGATTGTGACTTAGTATCGTTTCATCTTCTGTTTTTTCCTTATCGTAAAACCAAACAGTACCAGCAACTGCTTGGGAACTGCAATTTAAAAAGCCATCGGCACAAGAGTCTAAATAGACTTTGGAAATTTTTAAGCCACTATTGAGTAAATAACCATTACAATAGCTGGCTGAAGAAAAAGGTGAGGCGGTTACATCGGTCCCCACAACGGTATTAAACGCTACGGGCAGGGAAGGTCGATTTTTAGTACCAAATAAAAGCTCTTCATTATAGATGTTCATGTCACCAACGCGTTGTTGCTTAATGGCATCACCCGTATAACCTAATATCCAGCTCAGACTGGCTTCAAAAATACCTCCATTGAGAAGTATGTCCGCAAGTGGCGTTCCTCCACTTGAAGGAGCTAGGGCGACTATGTGCTTGATTTTGCTTTTTAATCGCAGGTATCGGCTGTCATAAGTTGGATTTGACAGGATCCAACGCATTACATTGCCGCCATTGGAGTGCGTGTAAAGAATTAAAGAGTCAATTTTTTTATGCTCTATGAATGCTAATAATTGATTCACTGTACATCCTGCAGCATCTTCTTCCCACATATACTTACTGTAATCACAATGAACTACATAGTAATTTCTAGGATTAGGGAGTGCTTGGGCAATACTTTCCATAAAATCAGTTTTCCAATAACCACCATCCGCATCCTCACGATGGTCATTTGTTCCATGAACGAATGCGATGCCCAAATTGCTATGTTCATTTGGTTGAGGAAGAGAGTAAATCAATGTGGAGAATAGAAACAAAAACACTGTTATTAAGATACGTTTAAAATCCATTTTTATCACGCCCCAATTCATGTTAAATCGACATGTATCTATAGCATATTTTTTAATGATAAACTAATGTTTTAGGATAATTGCTTACCCTCTGATTGGTTATAAGTTTATTGAGTATTGTAGCCTGGGTGCAGCGCAGCGAAACCCGGGTTACGGCTTTGCCTGCACCCAGGCTACAATGCATTCAAAAGCAATGACTCCTGTGGTTTGAGATTATACGGATGAGATGAATGAGTATTGATGAAATAAAAGGAACACTTGCTGAGCTAAAAGAAAAAATAAGGCAGTATGATTATCACTATTATGTTCTGGATGAACCAATAGTTCCTGATGCTGAATACGATCGTTGTTTTCGAGCATTACAGGATTTAGAAACGAAGTATCCTGAATTATTAACTGCAGATTCGCCAACTCAACGCATTGGCGGTACCCCTGCAGATGCGTTTATGCCAGCAACACATCGGCAATCGATGTTGTCTTTATCGAACGTGTTTACTGAAGATGAATTAAAAGCATTTATTAAACGCGTAACAGATAAACTGGATGAGCCGGTCCAGAACTTGGTTTTTACATGTGAACCTAAACTGGATGGGCTTGCTGTTAATCTCACCTATGAGAATGGAACCCTGGTTTCTGCCGCAACTCGCGGTGATGGGACTACGGGTGAAAATATTACTGCCAATATTAAAACAATCGCTGCAATCCCTTTAGTTTTAAGAGTAGAGAAACCACCTCGTTTTATTGAAGTTCGTGGTGAAGTCTACATGCCCAAAGAGGGTTTTGAAGCGTACAATAAAAAAGCCAAGGAAGCGGGTGAAAAAATTTTTGCGAACCCACGTAATGCTGCAGCAGGAAGTTTACGGCAATTGAATCCCTCCGTGACTGCGAATAGGCCTTTGGCAATTTATTGCTATAGCATAGGCGCTTGTGAAGGGTACGCTTTACCCGACACACATTGGGAGCAATTGCAACTTCTCAAAAAGTTTGGTTTTAGAGTGTCTTCTGACATTAAGCGAGAAGAGGGAATGCAAGGCTGTTTGGATTATTACTATGATATGTTAGCCAAACGCGATCAACTTCCTTTCGAGGTTGATGGTGTTGTTTATAAGGTTGACAGTATTCCTTTGCAGCAGCAACTTGGTTTTATTTCAAGAGCACCGCGTTTTGCCTGTGCCCATAAATTTCCTGCCACTGAAGAGATGACAGAGCTTTTAGCAGTTGATTTTCAGGTAGGAAGAACAGGTGCTTTAACTCCAGTAGCACGTTTGGCACCGGTTAGCGTTGCAGGAGTTACTGTAAGTAATGCTACTTTACATAATATGGATGAAATCACCAGGAAAGACATCCGTATAGGCGATAAAGTGATTATTCGTCGTGCTGGTGATGTGATTCCTGAGGTCGTTTCAGTAGTTTTGGAGCAACGACCTGCAAATACCAAGGAGATCCACTTACCTGAAAAATGCCCGGTTTGTGGTTCTGATGTAGTGCGTGAAGAAGGGGCGGCGGTTGCTCGTTGTGTGGGTGGTTTATTTTGCAAAGCGCAACTCAAAAGAATGATGTGGCATTTTGCTTCACGCAAGGCCATGTATATTGAGGGCTTGGGATCCGTGCTTATCGAACAATTGGTCGATGAAGGATTTATTCGTCATTTACCTGATCTTTATACGCTGGATGTTTCTACTTTGGCAAATCTTCCTCGTATGGGAGAAAAATCAGCAAAAAATTTATTGGATGCATTGGAACAAAGCAAAAATACAACATTTAGTCGTTTTCTTTATGCTCTTGGAATTCCTGAAATTGGCGAGTCCAGCGCTCGTATGCTGGCAGAACATTTTGGTGATATTGAGGCGATTTCCATGGCCACAGAAGACGAGTTGATGAATTTGCAAGATATGGGACCTGTAGGTGCTTTTAATGTTGTTCATTTTTTTGCCCAAGATCATAATCGCCAAGTTATTGAGCGTTTATTAGCTCTCGGAATTCATTGGCCCAAAGTTGAGAAAAAGAAAGTAAATAAAGAGCATCCTTTATTTGCAAAAACAGTTGTTTTAACTGGAACTTTAAATACTATGGGACGTGAAGAAGCCAAAGCAAAATTATTGACTGCAGGAGCTAAAGTCAGTGGCAGTGTCTCCGCAAAAACAGATTATGTAATTGCTGGAGCTGAGGCAGGATCTAAACTGGATAAAGCAAATGATTTAGGTGTTACTGTTTTGGATGAAGAACAGTTTATAAAATTGCTAGCGAGCTAGCAGTTAAGTTGCCCTCAGCCCAACCCCTCTCCTGATGACCGGAGGGGGCAATTGGGGTTCGTGTAGTTTCCCTTCTCCCTGAGGGGAGAAGGTGCCCGTTAGGGCGGATGAGGTCGGCATTTTTCTTTACCTCCCTATGATGACTTTGGATAAGGATATTTTTTTGAATCGTATACAACGTATCGCTCTGATTGTGCTTCTTTTTAAGAGTGTTAGTTTTGCATATGCATGGCCTTGGGTTTTAAATAACCCATATCCTAAAAGTCAGGCAAATGAAAATATTTATTATTCATCATTTTCTGAGCAGCCCAAAACCTTGGATCCCGCACTTTCTTACTCCTTAAATGAGTACCTTTTCATTGCTCAAATTTATGAGCCTTTGTTGACGTACGATTACTTACAAAGGCCATACCAATTAACTCCGTTGACTGCTGCACAAATGCCACAATTGCGATACCTTGATGCTCAAGGAAATCCATTGCCAGAAAAGAGTAAGGATGCGGCTTTTACTGTTTATACCCTAACAATTAAAAAGGGAATTTATTATCAGCCTCATCCAGCATTTGCCAAAGATAAAAACGGATCATACCTTTATCATCAATTGTCCTCAGACTATTTAGAGGATGAAGGCATTAATCAATTATCTGATTTCAAATATACGGGTACGCGCGAATTAATTGTGGATGATTATATTTATCAAATAAAACGTTTGGCTAATCCTAGAGTTAGCTCATCCATTTATGGGTTAATGAGTGACTATATTGTTGGCTTTAAAGAATATGGCAAAACACTTCCTGGTGGCACACAATATGTTGATTTACGCAAATATCCCTTGCAAGGGATTAAAAAATTGGATGATTATTCTTTTGAGATTACTTTAAAAGGTGAATATGCCCAATTTTTATTTTGGCTGGCCATGAGTTTTTTTGCACCTGTTCCTTGGGAAGCCGATCTCTTTTATTCTCAACCAGGCATGGCAGATAAGAATATTACTTTGGGTTGGTATCCTGTAGGAACAGGACCATTTATGTTAGTTAAAAACAATCCAAATCGCAGGATGGTGTTGCAAAAAAGCCCTAATTTTCGTGAAGATTATTATCCTAGTATTGGTTCAGATAAGGACAGAGAGTTAGGATATTTGGATAATGCAGGAAAACGTTTACCTTTAATTGAAAAAGCAATTTATACCTTGGAAAAAGAGTCAATTCCTCGTTGGAATAAATTTTTGCAAGGCTATTATGATAACTCTGCAATTGGTAATGACAGTTTTGATCAAGCCATTCACATCAATAAACATGGCACGGCAGAACTCACATCGGAAATGAAAAAAAAGCAGATATACCTGACTCAAACGTTTCAACCCAGTACTTACTACATGGGCTTTAATATGCTCGATAATGTTGTTGGAGGCTCTAGTGAGCGTGCGCGCAAGTTACGACAGGCTATTTCAATCGCGGTAAATTATGATGAAAACATAGCTATTTTCTATAATGGGCGTGGCATGGCTGCACAAGGGCCGATTCCGCCGGGTATTTTTGGTTTTAAAGAGGGCAAAGAAGGAATCAATCCCTATGTGTATCAATGGATAGATGGTGAAGCAGAACGACGGCCAATTAAGGATGCTCAAAAGCTTATGTCTGAAGCCGGATATCCTAATGGTGTTGATCCGGCTACAGGAAATCATTTAATTTTGCATTATGATGTGACAACAACAGGTGGGCCTGAGGACAAAGCCTTATTTGATTGGATGCGCAAACAATTTGCGCAAATAGGGATAGATTTGAATGTACGGGCCACTTTGTATAACCGTTTTCAAGAAAAAATGCGTACAGGAGATACCCAAATATTTAGTTGGGGGTGGGTAGCGGATTATCCAGATCCTGAAAACTTTCTATTCCAATTATATGGCGGCAATGGCAAAGTAAAATTTGGTGGTGAAAACACGGCTAATTACCAAAACCCTGAATTTGATCGCCTCTTTAATTTAATGAAAAATAGAGGAAATGATGCCCAAAGACAGCAGATTATTGATACTATGACGCGTATTGTTCAGTATGACGCGCCCTGGATATGGGGTATACATCCTGAAGAGTTTCTTTTATCGCAAAGCTGGGTTTCACGCGTTAAACCGAACACAATGTCTTTTGCAACACTAAAATACACTGCGATCAATGTACCTAAACGAAACACATTGAGACAGGCTTGGAATCAACCGATTTTTTGGCCTTTAGGGTTATTGCTTTTGCTTATTCTAATGCTGATTTTTCCTTTGATAATTGCATATTACAAGAAAGAAAAAAAACCGGCAGAAAGGACTTATATATCATGATAAAGTATTTGCTGCGACGAGTTATCTACTCGATTCCTATTCTTTTTGGAATAAATTTTCTTACTTTTATTTTGTTTTTTATGGTGAATACGCCAGATGATATTGCTCGTATGCACCTAGGACAAAAACACGTTGAACAACAGGTTATTGATGATTGGAAGGTTGCCCATGGCTATAATTTTCCCCTGTTTTTTAATGCAGAAAAAAATGGGCTGCAGAAAATAGAATCGACTTTATTTTTTCAAAAGTCGATGAAACTGTTTACTTTTGACTTTGGTGTCTCTGATGCAGGACGAGATATAAGTGAGGATATTACGTACAGGATGTGGCCTAGCCTTTCTATCGCATTACCTGTTCTGCTTTTAGATGTAATTACTAACATTATTGTTGCGATGGCAATGGCATTTTTTCGTGCAACTTATCTTGATTTATCTGGAGTGGTGATCTGTATTATTTTAATGTCGATTTCCAGTTTGTTTTATATTATTGGTGGGCAATATCTTTTCGGGAAAGTATTGCGCCTTGTCCCTATCTCTGGTTATGACGGTGGTTTTGAAGCGGTGAAATTTGTTATTTTACCCATTACCGTAGCCGTACTGAGTGGACTGGGTTCAGGCGCACGTTGGTATCGGACTTTATTTTTAGAAGAAATGCATAAAGATTATGTTAAAACAGCGAGAGCTAAGGGATTATCTGAACAAAGGGTGATGTTCCAACACGTATTAAAAAATGCGATGCTCCCTATCTTAACTGGAGTTGTAGTCATTATTCCTTCTTTGTTTATGGGAAGCTTAATCCTAGAATCTTTTTTTGGTGTACCGGGCTTAGGGAGTTATACAATTGATGCAATTCAGCAACAAGATTTTGCGATTGTAAGGGCCATGGTATTTTTGGGTTCAATTCTTTACATTGTCGGTTTAGTACTAACAGATTTATCTTATATGTTGGTCGATCCGCGTGTGAAATTATCTTAAAAAAATAAGGCTACGTTAGAATAAAATGACTTTTGAATTTCTATGGACTGATAAATGCTTCCTTACGTTATTAGCATTAAGTGTGCTGGTTATTTTATTCAGTTCGCGCAAACAACATATAAGGCGATCTTTTAACCTAATATTGCACCGGCCCATCGCAGTAAGTGCGGGTATTATTCTGTTGTTTTTTATTACTATTGGCGTGCTGGACTCCATTCATTTAGCATCAGCAAATAATGAGGCTGAAACACCGACCACTGTATTGGATAGGATTTTGGCCCCTATAGATGAAATTACTGAAAAAACCTATTCGGCTCCTTTGGCTTTAAGACAGTTTATCAGCGAAACAATCTTAGTTAATGGTGTAGTCAAACAAATTCACCCATTACTTGTGTACCCAAGCAAACGAATAAAATCTAAGGCAGACAGAAAAGAGGTTATCCACAGTGTCATTTGGAATGCTTTAAAATATTGTATATTAGTCGCATTTTTTGTAGCGGCGTGTTGCGTATTCATTCGTTATTGCCAGCGGATAAAACCGTTGTTTTCCTTAAGTCCTACTAGCTTAAGTACTTTAATTACTTTGAGTCTGCTTACATTTTTTATTGTGCTTGGGTATGAGCTTTCAAGAACATTTCATGTGTTGGGTACTGGACAAATTGGACAAGATATTTTTTATTTTACGATTAAAAGTATACGCACAGGCTTGGTTATTGGTCTTTTAACTACTTTATTTATGTTACCTTTGGCTTTATTTCTAGGCGTTGCTGCAGGATATTTTGGTGGTTTGGCAGATGATCTGATTCAGTATGCATACACGACCTTAAGTTCCATTCCAGGAGTTTTATTGATTACTGCTTCTGTTCTATCTTTACAAGTTTATATCTCCAATCATCCTGAACAGTTTACAACTTTGGCTCAAAGTGCGGACGCCCGTTTATTAGCACTTTGTTTTATTCTAGGAGTAACCAGTTGGACTAATTTATGCCGGCTTTTACGTGCTGAAACCCTAAAATTACGAGAAGTTGACTATGTTCTGGCGGCGCGTGCTTTGGGCTCGAACTGGTTTACTATCATTCGCAAGCATTTATTACCTAATGTGATGCATATTGTGGTGATCACTCTAGTTCTCGATTTTAGTTTTTTGGTTATGGCTGAGGCATTGCTTTCATATGTGGGAGTAGGTGTTTCACCCATGACCATTAGTTGGGGAAATATGATTAATAGTGCACGACTTGAGTTGGCGCGTAACCCCGTAATCTGGTGGCCGATGCTGGCTGCATTTGTTTTTATGTTTTTGTTGGTATTAGCAATCAATTTATTTGCAGATGCGGTTAGGGATGCTTTTGATCCGCATCAATCTCAAGTTTAATTGAGTATCTACATAAACTTATGCCTGTGAGCAAGGCTGGGCTGTTAAGCCCAGCGTTTTGTTGAGTTAATTTTTGCTCTCGAAGAAATGTTTGGGATTGTGACATGCTGGGCTTAACAGCCCAGCTTACATTTGCCTAGGTTGTACATTGTAAATGGATCCCTGCCTACGCAGTGGTGCACATACGTTTACGAAAATGGTGCGTTGTTTTACGTGGAAGCGCTTATTTAGCCGTAGGCAAAACTCCTGATTTAGGTTAAAGTTCATCAATTAAGCTTAATGAGTTCAGTCCCTTATGCAACAACGTTTTGTTCATTTACGTGTTCACACAGAATATTCTTTAGTTGATGGTTTGGTACGGGTTAAACCATTAATGAAGATTTTACCATCTCGTGGAATGTGTGCTGTTGCAGTAACCGATCATTGCAATTTATTTGCAGCGGTGAAGCATTACAAAAGTGCTGTTGATGCCGGAATTAAACCAATTATTGGCAGTGACTTACCTTGTCATGATCCAGAACAACCCGAACGCGTATCTTCTCTAGTTCTTTTATGCCTTAATTCGGAAGGCTATAAAAATTTAACTTGTCTTGTTTCCAAAGCGTATCAAGAAGGACAATATCAAGGGCAACCAAGAGTACAAAATCAATGGATTGAAGAATATTCATCAGGACTTATCGCTTTATCTGGAGGACGATTTGGTGACATCGGCCAAGCTTTATTGGCCAATGATGATGCTTTAGCCAAAAGTCGTGCTTTATATTGGCAGAGCCTTTTTCCCAATCGTTTCTATTTGGAAATTCAACGTACAGGTCGACCGGATGAAACACGCTATAATGAAAAACTGATTGCTTTAGCTGATGAACTGCAATTACCTTTAGTTGCAACCAATGATGTGCGTTTTCTGGATCAAGATGATTTTGAGGCACATGAAGCGCGTGTGTGTATCCATGAGGGCTATACGTTAGCGGATCCTCGAAGAGTACAAAAGTACAGTGCACAACAGTATTTACGCTCAGCAGATGAAATGGTTGCCTTATTTTCTGATTTGCCTTCTGCAATAGAAAATACACTCGAAATCAGTAAGCGATGCACCGTGAAACTGGATCTAGGTAATAATTACCTGCCCAATTTCCCCATTCCAGAGGGATCTACAGTTGAAGGATATTTATCCCATTTATCACAAGTCGGTTTGGAAGAGCGCTTGCTGCAAATATTTAAAAACAAATCCCCGGAAGAATTGCAGGCATCTCGAGAAGAATATGACAAGCGCTTGCAAATTGAGCTGGATGTTATCAATAACATGGGATTTGCTGGATACTTCCTCATTGTCGCGGACTTTATTCAATGGGCTAAAAAAAATGGCGTTCCTGTTGGACCTGGTCGGGGCTCGGGTGCTGGCTCATTGGTCGCTTATGCATTAAAAATTACCGATTTAGATCCCTTAGAGTATGAGTTACTTTTTGAGCGTTTTTTGAATCCAGAACGGGTATCAATGCCTGACTTTGATATCGATTTTTGTATGGAAGGTCGCGATCGGGTCATTGATTATGTAGCAGAGAAATATGGCAGACAAAGTGTTTCACAGATTATTACCTTTGGTACTATGGCTGCAAAAGCAGTCGTACGAGATGTGGGGCGTGTGTTAGGGCATCCTTATGGCTTCGTTGATAAATTAGCAAAATTAATTCCTTTTGAGATCGGCATCACCTTAAACAAAGCTATGGAGCAGGAAGAGGAGCTTAAACGTCGTTATTCCGAAGAAGAGGAAGTGAAAGAGCTCATTGATTTGGCATTAAAACTCGAGGGGATAACTCGAAATGCAGGAAAACATGCCGGAGGGGTTGTCATTGCCCCATCCCAGCTCACTGATTTTACCGCAATTTATTGTGAAGAGGGCTCCACACAAATTGTGAGCCAGTTTGATAAAGATGATGTTGAAGCCGCAGGCTTAGTCAAATTTGACTTCTTGGGTTTAAGAACGCTGACAATCATTGATTGGGCATTGGCTACTGTAAATAAAAAACAAGCTCTTGAAGGATTGCCTCTGGTTGATATCAGCCAAATACCTACAGACGATGTGGCAACATTTGATTTATTAAAGGCTTGTAAAACAACTGCGGTCTTCCAGCTGGAATCCCGCGGAATGAAAGAGTTGATTAACCGTCTGCAACCGGATTGCTTTGAAGACATTATTGCTTTAGTGGCCTTATTCAGACCAGGTCCTTTGCAATCTGGGATGGTGGATGATTTTATCGATCGCAAGCATGGACGTGCAGCGGTTGATTACCCACATCCTGATTTGGAGCCTATTTTAAAACCAACATACGGCGTTATCTTGTATCAAGAGCAAGTCATGCAGATTGCGCAGGTATTGGCGAATTATACTTTGGGTGCTGCGGATTTATTACGACGCGCTATGGGAAAGAAAAAGCCTGAAGAAATGGCGAAACAACGGGAGATTTTTACCGAAGGAGCGACCGCTCGCGGAGTCGATGAAAAGGTCGCAACCCATATTTTTGATTTGATGGAAAAATTTGCAGGTTATGGATTTAATAAATCGCATTCAGCAGCTTATGCACTCGTTGCCTATCAAACGGCATGGCTTAAAGCACATTATCCAGCAGCATTTATGGCCGCGGTTATGTCTTCGGATATGGATAATACCGATAAAGTAGTCACTTTTATTGATGAATGTGCGCATATGAAATTGAAGGTTTTACCACCCTCCATCAATCATTCTATGTATCCGTTTACAGTCACTGATGAGACCACTATTATTTATGGTCTGGGAGCCATAAAAGGAGTAGGGGAGTCTGCGATTGATTGCATTACCGAGGCTCGAGGCATTGGAGGAAGCTATGTGGATTTATTTGGTTTTTGCCAACGTCTTGATCTGCGTAAGGTGAATCGACGCGTTTTAGAAGCACTGATTAAAAGTGGTGCTTTTGATGATTGGGGTGTAGAACGGGCAATATTGACTGCTTCTTTGGAAAAAGCATTAAAAGTAGCAGAAAAGGAGCACCAAAATCAGTCCAGTGGTCAATTTGATTTGTTTTCCTTATTGGATGATGGGAACAAGGAGCAAGAATATGTTCCATGTAAACCTTGGTCTGAGGCACAACGCCTAGAGGGTGAGCGAGAGGTTCTAGGCTTTTATCTAACAGGACATCCAGCAGATCAATATCGACGTGAGTTTGGTGATTTTATCGTTTCAATCAGCCAATTAAACCCATCCATGCATAAAAAAGCACTGATTTGTGCACAAATAGTTGGAATTCGCAAGATTATAACCAAACGTGGTAAGAAACTTGTGATTCTGGGTATGGATGATTCCACGTCTCGATTGGATGTTGTTGTGTTCGGTGAACTTTTTGAGGCCTCTGGTTCTACCTTAGCCACTGGCGATATGCTCGTTATTGAAGGTGAGGTAGCACATGATGACTATAATGGCGGTGTAAAAATGACTGCAAATAATCTTTATGATGTGCCAACAGCCCGCACCAGATTTGCTCGATGTCTTGAATTACGTTTGCATGCTGGAAATCGGGGAATTTTAGCCTCAATTCAGGCATTGTTAAAAGCGCACGTTGGGCGTTGCTCCGTTCAATTGTTATACAGCAATGACCATGCACGGGCACTGCTAAGTTTGTCACCACAATGGCAGGTTATTCCTAGTGATGAATTACTTGGACTTTTGACCAATCTTTTGGGTGATGAGCAGGTTTTGATGCGGTACTAGGGGCTGTTAAACAGCCCCTGGTAACTTGCAACTGGGAGTTTTAATGCTGCAAGCAGTCAGGCTACATTTTAAATAGGGTCTTTTAACCAAGTAACAGTTTATCCATTTTGGCGGCGCAAATGAAATCATTCTGACTCAAACCGTTGAGTGCATGAGTCATGAAACTGACACGACAATAATTATAGCCAACCTCTAAATCAGGGTGATGGTTTTCAGTATTTGCTATCCAGGCCAGTGCATTGACAAACGCCATTGTTTCATAAAAATCTTTAAAAGATAAACTGCGTTTGATGATGCGGTGATCAGCACTGACTTCCCAATGTTTATTTAATTGAGGCATTAAATTTTTAATTTGTTCTGCGTTTAATGCGGCTCCGATACCTTCACATGATTCACAATGTTTGCTGCTTAAATCACTGGTCATTTTATTTCCTTACTTGTAGTAATTACTCAACGTATCAAGAAATCGATTATTCTGCTCTTTAGTTCCAACAGTTACGCGTAGGTAATTGTTCATTTTATAGGGATGCAGAGGTCTCACTATGATACCCCTATCTAAAAGATAGTTATAGAGCAACATACTGTCTTCCTTGCAGTCAAAGGTCAAGAAATTACATGCAGAGGGTAAGTAATTGATATTGAGTTGCTCAAACCCTTGCTTCATTTGCAGCATGCCTTCCGTATTGGTTTGCAAGCTTAATTGAAGAAACTGCTCATCATCAAGGGCCGCATGAGCGGTGGTCAATGCAACCTGGTTGACCGTAAATGGCAACTGTATCCGTTGCATCAGCTCAATGATTGAAGGGTTGGCCATCGCATAACCCAAACGCACTCCCGCTAATCCATATATTTTGGAAAAGGTGCGCGTAATCACTAAATTAGGGTGTTGTGCTAACCATTCGATGCTGTTGCAACTTAATTGGGAGGCGGCGTACTCATAATAAGCTTCATCAAGGACCAAGAGCGTACTTTCAGGAATATGTTCTAACAAACGTTTTATTTCTTTTTGACTGATTAAGATGCCAGTAGGATTATTGGGATTTGCAAGAAAAATAATCCCTGTTTTTGAGTTACATGCTTGGATCAGGTTATCTATATTAACTTGCCAATCTGAATTCACCGCAACGGAATGCACGGGAATGTTCAACGTGTGTGCTTGGATCGCATAAGTGCTAAATGCATGGTCATGGGTGATAATGTGTTTGTCATGATGCAGTGCGAAACAGTTGAGTAGAATAGTATAGATATAATCCGAACCATTACTTAAAAAAAGCTGATTGGTATTGATTTTAAGTTTATTTGCCAATTTAGGCATTAAAGGATGATTGAGTGGTGAGGGGTACATTGCTAAGACATGGGGTGACATTTTTCGAAATGCCTCCAGTGCCAAGGGACTGCAGCCCAGAGGGTTTTCATTACTGGCCATTTTAATGATGTCGCTGTCATTAATCCCTTTTTCACGTGCTAATTCTTCTATGGATTTACCTGGTTTATAGGGGACTAAAGAGCGTATGCCTGGATGCGGTAATTGTTGAAAGTTAACTGCCATAAAATGCTCCCTATTTAAAATTTTTCTCATATTATCCAAGCTTTAGTCTTCTGTCACGAGCTTGTTGCAACAAAGAAATGATTTTAGGACACTTATAGTGTAGTAGTATGACCGGGGATTGAAGAGCCCCGGCATTGAGATTATTGGTAGGAAGGGGGATTTTGGGCAATTAAGTCATCAAAGGCGCGATTTGGGATCAAATCGGATTCATTTAAAGGTTGACGATCAAGAGGGCACTCATGTTTTTGTCGTATCCAAAATCGAATACCTCGTGTTTCAGTTTTATTATCATCATTAAAGGTATGGCCATGTGTATCCATCAAGGTAGGAACTCCCTTAATTCCTAAAGGCTCATGTGTAATCGGATCGACGAGTTGATTCTTAGGTTCTTCTTTGGTAGATGATGCATCGCCCTTTAATGGACCCAAAAGAAGTTGTGCCCATGATGTGCGTTTGTAATAGTTCACTTGTTGATAAAATTCATCGGAGTGGATTGCTTGTGCAGGGATACAACATTCACGGTTGTGGCGATCGGGGGTTACAGGAGCTTGTCCCGATTTTGCATAAACGAGTGCAACACCCTGAAGTACTGCAGCACGAAATCGCTCGAGTAACTCGGTGCATTTGCTTATAAAATGGGCAGGTGGAGAGAGAAGAAGTCCAAGACCCCAGCCAGCAAGACCACCAATTGCAGAGCAAAAGACAGCTACAGGTTGAGACAAGTTTAAAAAAGGCAAGAAAAAATCAAGTGTTTTGGCAATGACAAAAGGAATGGCAGCAAATGCTATACCTACAGTCGCAGTTCCTATATTCCAGGCTTTTTGAAAATAAGTTGCTGGTACATCATAGGCACCAAGTGATTCAAAAAAAGTTGTTTTACCAATAAAAACAGCGAAATCATCAATCGAGCTATATATCTTCTTTTTAAGAGCAATAAGTCCTTGAAGCAATAAGTCAGGAATAAATAAAGCAGTACCAATAAGAGCGCCAATAGGAGCGCCAATTGCAAATCCTAAAGCCTCTCCTATCCAGCCAAATATTCCACGCATGACTCCATAATGACGTGTGCCATCAGCATAGTCTATGTATGCACTGTTCTCTTTCCAATATGAGGTATAATCGGGAATCCAGAACATGGCTAAAATAAGGTCAAGAATTATGCCAGGGATACTTGTAATTTCTCTTAATACCATGCGCGTCAATACATGACCTACGGTCATACCTTTAGCGAAATAAGCATACATCACTTCTCTCCCTCTTATGTTCTTAAATATTTTTGCGGATTGTACGTTGTTCCCGGCACATTTTAAACACATAAAAGTTTAATAACAATCCAACGGGTTTTATATGATTCACAATGAATTAAATTTAATCTATTTTGTAGTATTGGACCAATGCAGGTTCTTGCATTTTTATTTTTACGGCGCTAACCTGTGGATGGCAAACCAACCACAGGACATGGAATATGAATTGGCAAAAGGGATTTTCCCTTACTGAAGTATTGGTATCTTTATTTCTCGTAAGTACTTTGGCTTTAACTTTGTTGCAGCAGCAATGGCAGAATAAACAACTGGTTAATCAGTTGGTCTTAAGAATGCAAGCCTCCCAATTTCTTGATGAAATAGAAGAAACGTTGGTGGCTAAAGTGCCAAAATTACCATCAGCTCCTACACCTTATCATTTGGAAATACACCATAAAAATCAATACTTACGGATTCAACTTGCCTGGTTCAAACAACTAGGAACGCTTACCCGTAAACACAGTTCCATAAGCCGTTTCAAATGAAAACACAAGCAGGAATCAGCCTAACTGAGGTTTTGATAAGTCTTTTTCTAACGAGTGTGATTGTAACGACTTTATGCCAGCTTTATTTAGGCTGCAAACGCCAATATCTTGAAATTGAAAAAATTTTGACAGCGCGTTTTGATGTACAATGGGTAAGTGATTTGCTGAGTGATAGCATTCGACGTGCAGGTTTTACTCCTTGTTTGGGCATTGAGCGCTTGCAAGTTATTGATCGCAGAAATCGGCAAAATAAGATTCATGCGCTGCAAATTGGTAATCAGCCCAATCAATTTATCCAAGTAAATCGTATGAATGAGCACTTTACAAAAATAGTCAAAGTTGAAGGTGCAACAAGGATATTGGTGCAAAATCCAGTGAGCTTTCATAAAAGGCGGCCTGTACTTGTCGCTGATTGTGAGCATGCGGAGGTACAAGAGTTATTTGATATAGAACATCATGCTGAGAATTCGCTTATTACTTTGAACAAACCATTGGTTTTTTCCTACGATAGTTCGGCATATATAGGTGAGTATCTTGAGGAAAAATGGTTCATTAAAAACAATGCAAATGATGAGGCGACACTGCATTATCATTTAGTGCAGACAGAAGAAGTAACCTCTTTAATTCATTTTATGCATACCCGCAATCGACGTGTCAAAGAAAAACAGTTGCTTGAAATCATTTTGGGCTTGGATGAAAACAAAATACATAAACTCAGAGTAGCGGTACGTGGTTCATGAGTAAAAAAGATAAAGGATTTGTTTTACTCGTGACCATGCTAATTATGGGGGTGATTGGTTTACTTATAATGACTGCAATGCAGCATACTTTACTGTATTACAAGGCAATTAATAAACAAGAAGTAGCACATCAGAGTTTTTATCAATTAGAAGATGTCGCATTGCAATTGCTGCATCAGCACACAACATTTAATCAGGATTGTGTGGTGCACACCGACGCTGCAAATCAGGTGATGCATCAGCTTCTTCGCAACAAAGGCTGCTCTTTGGATAGTGATAATGTCTTGTACAAATATTACCTTGAAGACTTAGGTGAGTTTCCTTGTTTAAGTGTGTGGTATAGGGGGCAAAAATCGGCGACACACCACCTACGACTTACTATTATGCTCATTGAAGATGGGGTTCCGGGATCGATACTACAAATACGATTTATCCGTAGAGGCAAGGTTATGCCGTGTCTTGCAAAGGAACATTCAGTTTCTCTTGGCGTGAGTAGTTGGCGGTATTTGCCTTCACTATAAGGTAAATTTTAAAGTCACTGAGGATCGTATCTCTATTTAGGTCTGTGGCTAATGTCATTTCATTGATAGTTAGTTTTCTATTCTACGTTTAGAAGAACACTTAAGTTGGATAACGGTGGATGTTTTTTCCTTTGTTAAGTGATTCGGGTTTCGGTTTTGATTTTGCGGCTTATTCATATTAGGGCAGGTGCCGCATGGTCGGGGATTACGATCCACCGCCATGGACACCGGTCGTGCTAGGAATCTGCGTGAAAAAAAATCAAACAATCTTAGGCGTTAGAGATGACTTGGAACAAGGCGCCTGTTACCTGGCTATTGGAACCACCCCATTTTTTCCTTGATTTTAGCAATAATTAAAGATGCTATTTCTGAACTATTTAAGCCACCTACGACAAAAGATCCATCAGCATTACCACTGAATTTAAACGAAATAGTCCCATCTTCTTGAATTTCGCCTAAACTTGACATAGCAAGTGTTAATCCTTGTATAAAATACTTAGGAAAATAATTTGCATAATATTTTATGGAAGGCATATTCATTAAGTCCGCAAGCTGGTTAGCCCAATTAAGTTGAATCCACTCAGCTGCTTTTTGCAGGTCATGGGCTGGATTTTTGAGGTTGAATTCCTGGCTCCATACTGGAGAATCAGCTACACCATTAGAAAAATAACTTTTACTGCCTAATGAGGTACTCCAACTGCCATCGTAAGCATCAAGTTGGAAGTAGTTATTAATGTGGGTGAAAAAAATAGCGTCTTTAAACAAATAATCAAAAGAACCTTGCAACGTTACGCTTATACCTGTCCATTTAGAAAGCGGTGCGGTAAAATCCAAAAATAAGTCAACGCCATATAAAGCTTGTTGCAGCAGTTGATCATATTCTGTCTTTTCTTCCAAATTTCGGTATTCCTCACTCATGGTACGTAGTGCCGATATGACCAGATCTGCCAAAGATCCTTTCCCAAATCCATTACCATTAATTTTCCAGAACCCTTCCTTTACGGCATCTTGTTTTTCCTGCAATTCAAAGGTTAGGCTTTGACTATCTAGTTCAAATGTTGTTTTCATTGCCGGATGAGCATTATTCTCTAAGTCCATAGAAGTTGATAAATAAAAATGGATGTTTCCATCTGCGAGTAACATCAATGTTTTGAAAAGATAATAACCAAAATTGGATACAGTTTTACCATTTACTTGTTTAAATATTTTATGAAGCGGCCTGCCATGCAAATCTACGGCTATTTCTCTTCGGTTAGCATGAACAACATTGGTAATTTGTAAATCAAAAGCACCTAAAGAGCGCGTCCATTCACTACCGTTTTGAGTAATCACTTTGAACTGTACCTCTGGCCCTTGTACTAAAATTAGAGCAATATCAGAAAATGATGGCCATTGTTGCGTCACTAAAGGATCAAGGACTTGTCCATTGTTTAGTGCTATTTCTGCCTGTAGGCTCTGGGCTTCGATTCGCACAGTCTTAATTAAATTTTGCTGCGGGAGAATATTGGTCATATCCAGTTCAAGAGTAGCCGCTGAAAGAGTATTGGTAATTAGATGAATACTAAAAAGCAAAAGAAAAGAAATATAGCGCATCGTAACTCCTTAAAAAAATTTATTTCATTGCTCGCATTAAGATTCACTAAATCCTAAATCATCTAAAGCACTGTCTATGTGCGGCGAATTATAAAACTCAAATTTAGAATTTGCTACATATAGCTATTGCTCAATGATTTCCATTGATAGAGAAAGAAATTTGGATTGTTATGGATAATGCATCAACGCAACATTTTATTTTTACTAAGTACCATCCGGCTCCGATTCCGGGTTCCACTTCGTTTCATCCAGGCTACAGTTTAGGTTGGCCGGCATACGTTTACGTAAATGAAATCATTTGGGATTGAAAAGGAGTTGGCCACAGATCCCAATATTCTCTTGAGCTATCTAGAACCTAGTTGTATTGTAATGGTTAGGATAAATAGAGAGGTCCTTTTTGGTGCGACTACAAAAGATTTTTGAATACAAGTATTGGCCGCAAATTGCGGTGATTGTGCTGTTATTGGCAGGGTATGCTGCATATCGTTATTTTGCTTTTTATGACACGCGTTCGAATGATGCCTATGTCTCAGCACATATGGTCAATATGATCTCTTTAGTTTCTGGCCCTGTGACGCAAATTTATGTTAGAGAAAACCAGAAGGTTAAAAAAGGCGATAAACTTCTTGAAATTGATTCTCTTCCATATACTTATGCCGTACAACGCGCTAAGGCTAAGTTAAATATTGCCAAATTGAATTATGAAAATGAAAAAGCAAATGTGATTAAAGCCGAACAACGATTAAAAGAAAGCCAAGTCCAATTGAGTTTAAGCCAAGATCACTACAACCGCTATTCAAAGTTACTATTGAAAGGTGATATGGCCAAAATCACTTTAGTTAATTTGACCGATAAAATGAAAGAACAAACGGCAGCAATTAAAGAGGCGGAAGAGCAACTTAAAATTGCACAAACCAATTTGGATGACAGTCAGATTTTAGCAGCACAGGCGGAGCTGGGCGAGGCAAATTATCTTCTAAATCATACTACTCTTGTAGCACCTGAGGATGGTTATATCACTAATTTTAATACGCGGGTAGGTCAATACATTAAAACCGGCGAAGGATTATTTGCATTTATAGAAACCAAGCAATGGTGGGTCGTTACACGTTATCGAGAAACAGCAATCCGACTGATTCAACCTGGAGACAAGGCAGAAATTATGATTGATATGTATCCAGGAAAAGTCTTTCATGGGCATGTAGACAGCATTGGCTGGGGAATTAATCGAGTACAGCGTGGTGATGTTGTTCCTTCGACCTTACTTTATTTAGAAGCAACTGAAGATTGGATTCGCATTGCACAACGTTTTCCGGTGCGAATTTATATTGATGATTTAACGGATGAATACCCCATGCGCATTGGAGCCAATGCGACGACCATTACCTACAGGTGATTTGTGTTTTTCTGGCCTCAAACTGTTGAAAACAGAGCCGCCATAAGAACTGCAGTTGCTGCATTAGCTGCGGTGTTGATTTCATTTAAATTTCATTTAGAAACACCTTTTTGGTCTGGAATGAGCGTTGTTGTTGTGTCCAATTTATATACCGGCAATATTATTGATAAAGCCATGTTGCGTATTATTGGTACTGTCGCTGGAGCGTTTTTGGGCTTTTATGCTGCAGGACTAGTGGCCAACAGTTTTTTACTCTATTTTCTTTCGTGCTTTTTAATCGTGTGCATTGGTTCCTATTATTATAGTTTCAGTGCCAATGGCTATGCTTATTTATTAGGTGCACTTTGTGCCTTTCTTATTATTTCTCAAGTTGCTATGAATCCACAAAACGCTTTTTTCGTAGCGATTTGGAGGCCGGTGGAGATTGGGATTGGCGTTTTGGTATCGGCAATTAGTGCGTATCTTATTTTTCCAAATCATTTAAAAGACAATATTGCCATACAACTGCATGATATTTTTACTGATTTCTCAGTTGAGTTAGGCCAATTGCTTAATATGTTGCGTGATGGTCAGTTTGATTTTGATGTGTTAGCACAAAACAATTTAAAGATAAAAAAGAAACTACGTAAAGCAGTCGAACTTGTCGGTGCAATGAACCATGAATTGGGGGTTACCAAAGCGCGAACTGATCAAGTTCGGGCATTGTTGGATATTTTTTATGATTTGTCACGACAGTCACAATATTTGATTCTAATATCTCCCCAGCATGGCGATTTGTCGATTGTCCAATCATTATCGATACAACCCGTGCTGAATGCGATGCAAGAGGATCTGGTGCATTTGCAGATGACTTTTTCTCATCAAGATGCGCTACTGGAATTAAAAACAGAGGCGGCAATAGCTGAAATGGAACAGCATGTGCAGCAGATACAAAAAGGGGGAGAGGGCGTTTTCTCTTATTTGAATCCAAAAACGAACATTGACATAGAAGCACAAGAACCTGCTGTTAAAAGTAATTTTGTCTATGCTTTTCTTCATTTCCTGCATCAGGTGAATCAAAGTCTTCTTTTGATGCATTCGTTATTAAGCCGCATTCCTCATGGCTTGACCAGAAAATTTCAAGTCTTAAAAACTCAGGATCGAATCCGTACCGATATAGATGTCATTAAGCGCAGTATTAAAGCTGGATTTTCGGTTATTTTGGCTTTGGGTTTTTGGATGGCAAGTAATTGGCCTGGTGGTTTAAATGGAATTATCAGCAGTCTTGTGATTTCTATTCGTAAAAATCTTTTTGAAATGAAAAATGTCAGCATTCATCGCTTACTTGGCTGTATTTTGGGTGGGGGCATTGCTTTATTCTCCTTATTTCTTATTGAGATGACACTTTATGATTTTATTTTAATATTCTTTTTTTCGGTTTGGGGTTTTTCTTATTTTATGTTCAAGCTGCCTAAATACGCTTATATTGGCTTACAGGCAAACATTGCTTTAATTATTTCTCTTGCTCAAGAAGGAGGGCCTCCTGTTTATTTGGGGCCTCCATTGCAACGTTTGGGTGGAATTGTTATTGGCATTGTCGCCAGTTTTATTGTGGCAAATCTTATCTGGCGTTCTGACGTTTGGACTATGCTCAATCGTTATCTCAATAAACTGTACCTTTATATGGGACAAAATTTAAAGCAAATACTCCTAACATCAGGAAATCAAAAAAAACTACATGATTTGGCAAACTTGTTTTGGGCTTCTCGAGGATTGCTTGAATCACTTGTTGATGAACCCTTAAGTGCTAAAAAGCAAAATATTTTAGCTGAATTACAGAAACGTTTTGATTCTTTGGTCATGATACAGGCAACTATAAGTCATATTTTGGGTGCCATTAATCGTGAAAAAGTTGTGGAAACAGCTCGAGCATTAGGATGTGACTTGCCTTTTTATGAGCACGAAGTGTGGGTTGCGTTTAGCCAGCACGATGAGCCATATGGATTGACATTAAGCCATCAATTACAGGATTTATTATCTGAAATTGATAAAAAAATGACATTTTCCCAGGTGTCAGATAATGATTTAAGGGGCTTTTTAGCGTATGTAAATGCGTTAAATCAGTTGGCTTTAAGAATTCATTAGGGAAAAACCCGAGGGATTATCACTTTTTTCGCACAGTTTATAAATTTTTCTCTATCTTTCACCTGCAAAATTGTAGCCTTCACCCAGGCTACTTTTGACTGCCAGCAGGCATAGCGTCTGTCGTAAATACGGCCGTATTTGTGTTTTTTTATCATTATCTCCGAAATAATTCATTTTAAATCAATTAACTAGCTGAACGAATAAGCCTTATTTAATTCGTGTCTTAATCCTGAGCCTATTGTTCCAGAATAAATTGCTGATCATAATTTGCACCAATGTAACTTTGTAAGACTTCATCTATGCGTATTCAGACTGAGGCACAACGTCTAGCCCATCCTCAAGCTCGATTAATTCCTAAATCGCTAATGAATGATGAGAGCGTCTTTAGGAATGAGCTGTTGGATGATTTCATTCCGCTGATGCAAACCCAGACAAACGCGCAATTATTTGCTTGTTTACGTGATTTTGTTATGCCTCAAGAACAGAGAAAACGAAAATGTTTATGGCTTGCTGTGGTGTACAGTCATCCTCATCTGAGCAAAGAACAATTGGTGGCACTTGCGAAGCAGATAGGCTTATCGCCCAAGGCGCATCTTGAGGTGAGCATCATGCTTAACCGCCAGGATAATTTAGCGTATGTG
>NZ_MKTO01000008.1:0-18335 GCF_001897665.1 Legionella sp. 39-23
ATTTATTGAAATTACAACAGATTATTGCTTTAAAGTTTTTTGGTTTTGAGCTATCACAAATCAAAACCTTGCTCTCTGAAGAACGTTATGCGCTAAACCATTTTGAAGCCCAAGCTCAAGTGTTAGAACAAAAAGCAGTGGCATGTACTTCCGGAGCTAAAACCTTAAGAAGCATTATTGACTCTGTTGATGTCAATCAATCCATTCCATGGGAAACTATTATTCAGTTGATTGAGGTATATAAAATGGCAGAGCATCTTGAACATGATTGGGTTAAGGAACTATTTACTCCTGATGAACTCAAGCAATACGTAGCATTTGAAAAGGAAATGAAAACAAATAACAAGGCTGAGTTTGAAAAACAATGGCATCAACTTCTAGATGAATTGAAACAAAGCATGAAGCATGACCCTAATTCCACTATAGGTATCCAAACGGGGAAAAACTACATGGAATGGGTTAACAGCGTATACGGTAAAAAATATGCTCATCTGAGAACCAAAAAATGGGAAAAAGGATTTGGAGAAGGAAAAGGTCTTGATGAAATTGGTTTAACACCAGAGATTATGGCATGGTTAGAGAAGGCTTTAGACGCTTATTGGAAGGATAGGCTTTATGGTATTCTTGAACAAGTAAGCAAAACACCAGCCTCCTTGATATTAACGCTTTGGAATGAGGCCTTAGATGATATGTATGGTGAAGAAACTTCACGAAAGTATGCGATTTGTGAGATTGCTTTGAAGGATGATAAGGTCAGTTCAGAAGCAAAAACTTGGCTCAAAAGTATCGTAGATGCTTACAAAATGTAAAAAATAGATATAAATTTTGGATCGGTCTTGTTTTTACCGATCCAATCTCAACTGAATCCATTTTAGGGTCTTCTTTCCGTCTAGAAAACGGCTAATCTAAACATCCGACAATGTTAAAAATTTGTAAAAAAATACTGATTGAGAATAAATTTTACGGCATAAGGTATAATTAACTTACTTGTTTTTATTATGATCAATTGTATGTCTTATGCAAAAATGGCGGAATTACTTTTGCTGGATGTCATGTCTAAAGCACAAATTCCAGGAGTTTCTATTGCCTTTATAAGCAGTGATGGAATCATATCTACTCAAGAAAAAGGGCTTACAGATGGTTGCGGCCTTTTTGCAATACCTGTTGATCCACTCAAATATCCCTTTCATAAGTTGGGATTAGGAACTAAAGATGCTGTAGTTCTATTTGACGACACGCTTTATTATGTGAATCAAACAACACAAAGCGTTCATCAAATACAGTTAAATGAAAGTAATCAATCCTCATATCAAAAGTTACGAGAAAGTTGTACTGATACTTATAAATTGGCCAATCCTCAAGAATCTGAATTAATAACTACTCTAACAGGCCTTGCACCACCTACAAAAGTGCAACCAGAAACCGTTTTTGGAGCAGCCTCGCTAAGCAAACCCGTATTTGCCTATTTAGTACAAAAGTTGATACAGTCCAATGCGACGAATCAAGCAGAGCCCGGGACAGGTAAATTTAATTTAGATAAATTCAACCTGAGTCAATTTGATTTAGATACCCCTCTTTTTCATATCCTACCGTTAGAAGAATTTGAGATAGAGGGAATGAAATTTGATATGTCTGACACATCTGCTGTTGTCTGTGCTAAGGCACTCACAGCAAGGATGGTGTTATCACATACAACAGGCCTTGCTCATGGTGAAATGAAGTTTCAGTTCATTCCTAATCCTAAAGACAAAATGCATGGATACTCAAATGTTGGTATCGTGTACTTACAACAAGTAATTGAAAAATTGACTGAAGCAAATCTAGAAACATTGGCCAAAAACCATGTATTTGATCCTTGTGACATGACTCATAGCACTTATGAGCCATTAAAGGCCTATCACTCGCTTTTGCATGCTGAAAACGAACCCTTGTTTGATGAAATGAAACCTGGTCAGATTGTCCTACTAAAAGAAGATGAGCAACTAACAGCATATTGGTTAGATAATGGAAAAATAGTCAATCGCTCCTTTCCGGAAAGAGTAGTTTCAAGCATTCTTGAACAGTTACCTGATAACGGTAAACTTTCAAACAATCCGGAGCTGATTGGAGCTGTAGTCTCACAATATGGATGTAAAGAACCCAAACCATGTGCCGCCAATACACTAAGAACTACGGCATCAGATTATGCACAGTTTGTCAAACATCTAAGCCATGACAGCTCGATTGAAAATCCTTTTATTCCGCATGCCTATATGACGCACGATAGAGGTTTGGCGGGAGCAATTGGAATTGCTAGAGACAAGATACCCGATTCCATTTTAAGCCATGTTGCATGGGGTTTAGGTTGGGGGTTACAAACCAATGAAAAAGAAGAGGTTGTTACCGCCTATCATTCGGGTGACATGAATGATTGCAGAGCGTGGGTTGCAATCAATTTAAAGGATAAGAGTGCCATGGTATTTTTCGCTAATTCACATAATGGACATATTCTTGCGGAACAAATTGTCCCTTCGACAATTCAAATAGAACTGGCTTCGAACTACTTTTTCCCAAAGTGGGGTTTTGCTAGAACTATTCATGAGCTAGGGGGTAAAACTAATAATTGGGGCATCAATTCACTTCCAAGACCCAATCTATCTAAAGAGCGGACAAGTTCCTTAGATGAATTGCAAAAAAGAACGAATATTCCAAGTATTGCCACAGCAATTATTTCTGATCGCGGAGTTGTTACTACAGAAGAGGTAGGTGTGACTAATGTCAGCAAACCAGAAAAAGTTACTAGTTCGACTGTTTTTGAAGCCGCTTCATTGAGTAAACCTGTATTTGCTTATATTGTATTGAAACTAGCGCAAAAAGATCTAATTGATTTAGACAAACCACTCCATGAATACGGCGATTTTGGTCCTCCACAGATGCGAACTGATAAAAATTATAAAAAATTAACTGCCCGTATGATCCTATCCCATCAAGCAGGCTTACCTAACGAATTTTCATCCCCAGAATCTCTAAAGTATGTCTCTGAAGTAGGAAAACAATTTGATTATTCAGGAGTAGCTTATCAATTTCTAGGTGAAATTGTGGAACACATTACTGCAAAATCACTGGAAGCTTTAGCTCAAGAAGAGTTTGCTAAGATAGGTATGACGGATAGTAGTTTCATGCCACCAACGGGTTGCAGTCTTATTAAACTGCCAGATGAAGAGGAAGAACCAACTCCTGAACGCATTAAAAAATTATTAAAAGATACTTTAGATGTACATGGTCAATTAAGTATTATCCTACATAAGGATAAATTATTTGTTGCTGAAAGGGCAATAAACGGTAGGGTACAAATTATTGAAAAAAATTCCAGCCAAATTGAAGAAAAAAATCTAAAAGAAATCAAAGCCCGCTTTGCTCAAATACCACCATTTTTTTGGTCAAAGCCAATACCTATTGAAGCAAGGGAGTTACCCCTCGTGACTACAATTATTGGTCATCCTCCAGCACATGCTGCAACAATAGCAATTGGCCATGATCAAGATGGCTCAGTAAATCGTAACCAAAAATTTTATATGGTTCACCCGGCAGGATCCTTGTATACAACGACTTCTGACTATGCAAAATTTCTAAAAGCCTGTGTTAACGATCCCTATATTAGATGGGAAATGTTTAAACCGGTTGTTTCATCGTTGAAAGATAAAGATACTAAAGCAATGAAGCAAGGAGTCTCTACTGATACCTTAGATCAAATCTCTTGGGGTCTAGGAATTGGGATTCAGAAAAATACCGATGGAACCCGTATCGCTTTTCATTGGGGAGACAATGGAACTGGACGCAATTTAGCAGCGATCAACCTTACTACGGATGAAGCAGTTGTTTGTCTCACTAATAGCGAGAATGGACCCGCTGTTTTTCGAGAAATTGCAGAGCCTATCGTTGGTGATCTAAGTGCTATTGGGCAATGGTTATCAATACGAGAAGAATTGCCTCTTGATATGCGTTTAAAAGAAAATCCCACCCAAGAAATGAACCCACGTTTACAAGAGCAGGCACAAATTAAAACGACAGGCGTTGCTACTAAAGGGCAACAAGAGGTAGAGCAAAAGCCTCCTGACTTAGGGCTGTTCTAAGCACCACAGCGTTTTATACAAACCACCACAATTCAATAGTTCAGCATACGTTTAATTTGTCGATCATTAAGTAGGAGCTCTGGGGTTTGCACCCAGAACCCCTATAAGATGTTTTAACTAAATAAAACTTCAACAAATTTATTTTCTTTCAAAACTATTTCAAGTCTACTATTTTTATAGTAGCATCTACTAAAAATATAGTAGATCAAGTTTTACTTAGTTTCTGGAGAAAAAAATGTCAATAAAAAGAGGGGAAAACACTTTTGCTCATGATCGCCTACTTACAGAGGTAGAGCTTGAATTAATGAATATTATTTGGAGCCTTAATAAAGTAACCATTAAAGATATTGTTTCACATTTGCCCAAAGAAAGACCTTTAGCTTATACCACTGTGGCAACTGTAGTAAAAGTACTTGAACAAAAAGGATTTTTGGGATGCCAAAAAAATACTTATGCCCATGTTTTTCTCCCAATTGTTACCAAGGCTGAGTACGAAAGCACGTGCATTGAGCATATGGTCACTAATGTTTTTGATGGTGAACCTGTAGCACTGGTGCAAAGACTCTTGATGGCCAAAAAGCTACAACATGATGACATTCAAGCAATTGAGGAAGCACTAAAACAATTAGTAACCTCTGAACAAAAAATAGAGGCCTGATTATGTTATTCCTAGAGATTTTGTTGAGCATTCATTGCTTGCTTTTAGTAAGCTCATGGTTTATTGGCGGTCATTGGCTCTCAAATCAGCCATCATTTAAACTCAAATTGGCTCGCTTTTTATTAATTAGCTGTGTGATTTCTCCATTAATGGTTCATTGTATTAAAACCAATCAAAAATTGGATCAGCATCACTATGCATCCATTGATGCTTTGCAAGAGTATGTGAATCAACCCATTTTAAAGTCTAAACACTCCCAAGAGACTCCTGAATCAGCGACCTCTTTTTCAATAAGCAATACGAGTTATTTTCATATTTTTTATGTCGTATTTTGTTTGCTCGTCTTATTTCGCAGTTATAAAGTATTGTTGAGTTTGGGCAGTTTAAGAGCACTATTAGCTGAAGCAATTCCGTATCGAACTTCCGGTAAATTGGTCATTAAAGTTTCTCGACATTGCCATATTCCTTTCTCAGTCGTTTTATTTAACAAAGCTTATATTGTATTACCTGTATCCCTATTTTCTTCCTCCAAGAATGTGAAGATTGCCATTGCTCATGAAGGCCAACACCATCGTAATGGTGATTGTCTATGGGCCTATTTTATTGAAGCTCTGCACATTCTCTTCTGGGGTAATCCAGGTGTTATTCGATGGGGTCGTATTTTAAGCGAATTACAAGAATGTTCATGTGATGAAGTATTGGTTGGCCAGCCAAAAATTTCGGCACATGACTATGGCAGCTGTCTGTTTCATGTAGTGCAGACAGTATCTCAATGTTCTCTGTCATCTAACCGAGAAATTGCATGCACGGTGGGTATGGCCTTGGGCAAAGACAATGAAGACTGTACTTTTATCATCAGGAGAATTTCAATGTTATCAGCTTATCCACTTAAACCATCAAAATCATTATTGTTAGCAGTTGGATTTATGGGGGTTTCTATTTTGGCACCAATCTGTGTCGCCTATTCAGCGGTCGGTTCATTGACCGGTTCTAAGGCAAAAGAAATCGATACCTCCCATTTAGATCCTAAAATGCAACATATTGCCGCGCAAGAAATTAAAATAGCGGTGAAAAACTATCATGCAGAATCGGGGGTTATTGCAATCGTCAATGCACAAACTGGTAATCTCATTGCCTTTGCTGAGTCCGGTAATGATGAAAATCATAATAGCTGGAAATCACGTGTTTTTTCACCTGGCTCTACGATAAAACCGTTTATTGCGGCGGCAGCAATTGATGCTGGGAATAGTTCTGAAACCAAAAGCTATGATTGTCGCTCACCTTACTCCATAGAAGGCAAAACATTTACAGATTACTATGTAAGTCAAGGCCCTACTTCATTGACCCAAGCGGTTGCAAGATCAAGTAATGTATGCATGATTAAGGTCGCCCAAGAAACTGGACTACCTGTAATTCGTAAAAAACTCACTGAATTTGGTTTTGATATGAATACTTGGTGGCAAGCAGATCAAAGTGATGACTTGCAACTTGCAATGGTTTCTCTTGGTGAGAATATACCGGTCACAATTGATTCATTAGCAAAATCCTATGCCATTCTTGCAAACTTAGGACGTCCATTCAAAGGAGGAGATGCTCCTATCATTTCAGCAGCAACAACCAATTCAATAAATAATATCCTCGAGAACGTTGTTATAAATGGCACAGGAAAACTTGCTGCGATTCCTGGTGTTCATGTCGCGGGTAAAACAGGAACTGTTACAGAAAATATTAATGTTGCAGAAGGCGAGCATCTTGCCTTGTTTGCAGGTTTTCTACCGGTTGATGCGCCACGTTATGCCATGGTGGTTGTAATAGAAGACGGTCATTCAAGAAAAAATGGTAAGACTTTAACCTCCGGTGGAGAATTGGCTGCTCCAGTATTTCGTAAGGTTGCTATAAATAGCCTAAGTAATACCAAGCTATAAATCACCTGTGGGTACAGCAGTGTAGCTCGTACCCATATCGATATAAATTCACATGATGTTGGAGTTGTTATGAAGAAACTAAGCGTGCTTCTATGGTTGACACTATTTTATTGCGGAACTATTTGGGCCCAAAGTACTTGCTTTTTGGTACAGGAAAATCAAACTGTGCTAAAGCACGAGGGTAAAGATTGCAATAAGCGTTTTGCGCCAGAATCAACCTTTAAAATTGCTTTGAGTCTTATGGGTTTTGATTCAGGAATATTAAAAGACACACTCAATCCGGAATGGCCGTACAAAAAAGAATATGAACTTTATCTTAATGTTTGGAAATATCCTCATAATCCACGTACCTGGATAAGAGATTCCTGTGTTTGGTATTCACAAGTTCTAACACAACAATTAGGTATGGCTCGATTTAAGAATTATGTTGATGCATTTCACTATGGCAATCAGGATATTTCCGGCGACAAAGGTCAGAATAATGGATTAACCCATTCTTGGCTATCAAGCTCGCTTGCCATCTCACCAAGTGAGCAAATTCAGTTTCTGCAAAAAATAGTCAATAAAAAACTATCCGTGAATCCCAAGGCTTTCACTATGACTAAAGACATTCTATATGTTCAAGAATTAGCGGGTGGTTGGAAACTGTATGGAAAAACAGGGAATGGTCGACAGTTAACAAAAGACAAAAGCCAAAAACTATCACTACAACACGGATGGTTCGTCGGCTGGATTGAGAAAGATGGTCGTGTGATTACCTTTACGAAACACATTGCAGACAGTAAAAAACATGTAACCTTCGCCAGTTTCAGAGCAAAAAATGAGACTCTGAATCAATTATTTTACTTAATTAATGAATTGGAAAAATAATACATGAAATCCAACATTTCTTTATTAATAGCACAGGCTCTATTCCTATTTTGCTATCAAGCTTTTGGTTACGCCAGTGAAATAGCAATTACTTTTGATGATTTACCTGCTTCAATCGAAGAATCTATAGAGGAACAAGCTCAAATAAATCAGCAAATAGTAAATGCGCTTATCAAATATAGAGTACCTGCAATTGGATTTGTGAATGAAGGGAAACTCTACCGCACTAATGAAGCTCAAGAAAAAATAAATCTCCTAAAATTATGGGTGGATAACGGATTTGATTTGGGAAATCATACTTATTCGCATCTGTCCTTAAGTAGCATCACTCCTGAGCAATTTAAAGCCGAAGTGACTAATGGCTCTAAAATATCCAAACAATTAATGCAAAGTGCAGGTAGAGAGTACCGTTACTTTAGGCACCCCTACCTTGATACAGGTGAAACATTCAAGATTCGCTCTCAATTTGAGTCGTTTTTAAAACATGAGGGATACCTAGTTGCTCCAGTTACTATAGACACTGACGATTGGAAATTTAACCAGCAATTACATGAGCTTCCTCAAAATAAAGACAAAATCATTCAAAGTTACTTGAAACATACACGTGCTAAATTTGCCTTTTATGAAAGCGCATCTAAACAAATGTTTGGTAGAAATATTAATCAGATTTGGCTTCTGCATGCCAATCTTGTTAATTCATTAGCCATTGAATCACTCTTAACTATAGCCCAAGAATACGGTTATCATTTTATCAGCCTAGATGATGCACTACAGGATAAAGCCTATCTATCCGCTGATTCTTACTATGCCCATTTTGGGGTTTCTTGGCTTTATAGATGGGATTTTACCCGCGGGAAAGTGGTTGATTGGTCTCAGGATCCAGAGCCTGATAACAATCCATTTATCTCAACTAACACCATTAAATTTTATGATAAAGATCGCAAACGACTTATTCCAGTTAAAATTTATGTGAGTAATGAATCACAGGGGAAAGCAAATGCTGGTATTATTAAACTACCCGTTGCCATCATTAATCATGGATACACTGTACGCAATACTGAATATTCATTCTTAGCCAATGCACTTGCTGCAAACGGTTATTTTGTTGTAAGCATCCAGCATGATCTAAAATCAGATCCCCCATTAGCTCAAACTGGCAATTTATTTGAGCGACGCAAACCCTTATGGGAACGAGGAAGTACCAATATACTTTACGTAATCAAAGAGCTTAACCGGATCAACCCCAGTTTAAACTTGTCTAAAGTGACATTAATTGGTCATTCGAATGGTGGTGATATTGCCATGTTGTTTGCAAGAAACCATCCTCAATTTGTGAAAAAAATTATATCATTGGATAGCTTGCGCATGCCTTTTCCACGTACCGGGCTAGCACCTATTTTATCGCTGCGTGGAAATGATACTAAGGCAGATGAAGGCGTACTGCCTCCTGAAGAGTCGTTAAAACAATTAGCCATAACAATTATTCCACTACCTGAAGCCAAACATATTGATTTATGTGACCGTGGGTCTGAGGTAATTCAGAAACAAATGAATGCTCTTATTTTAAAGTTTTTGCGAGGCTAGTTTATGAAAATAATGCTCACCTTGTTCATTTTAATATCTTCCTTAAGCCTTATGGCAGCAGCCAGCATATCGACGAAGATACAAAGTAATCCGCTAGAGGAAAAATACACGAATACATTTAGCTTACATCATACGTTAACCAAAGAGTTTCCTTCAAAGATCAATGGAATCAAATATAACTTATATATTAGTCTCCCCAAAGAATACGATTCTAACAAAAAAGACTATCCAACTATTTACTTATTAGATGCTGATTACAGCTTTGCATTAGCCAAACAAATTAGTGAGCATTTATCTGACCGAAATAGAATCAACGACTCCATTATTGTTGGGATAGCTTATGCAAATCCTAATGAGTATAAGAAAAATAGAACCAGAGATTACACACCAAGTTATGTTGGATCAGGAGGATATGGAGCTGAATATCAAAAATACTCGGGTGGTGCCGAATCATTTTATCGATTTATTCATTCAGAACTTATTCCATATCTTCACCAGATATATAGAGTTAATAAAACCGCTACTTTTGTCGGTCATTCTTACGGTGGATTATTTGGGGTATATTTATTAGTCTACCATCCTGGAATATTTAATCGTTACATTATCGTTAGCCCCTCTCTCTGGTATGATAATCATTTGGTGCTAAAAGCAGCTCAAAAAAAGCGAAATTTTAATCTTGAAGAAAATACTCGTGTTTGCTTTATTATCGGCGACCAAGAAAATAAAGGCGATTACCAAATGATAGATGATTTAAAGTTATTGAATGAAATCATCATGAGCAAGCCTCACAGGAATTTAAGCACTGCTTTTAATGTTCTAAATAATATGGATCATGATACTGTTTTTCCAGGAGCTTTAAGTTTAGGACTTCTAGAGTCTTCATCTGACTTCAAAAAGAATCGACTCTGAACTCAATCAATAAGTCTGTATACAAAGGATAAACGATTATGCTTGCTAAGTGTTCTGTTTTTATTGCGACAAGTCTTGATGGTTTTATTGCAAGAGATGATGGTTCTATTGATTGGCTAACCAAAGCAAATGAGCTTGTGCCTTCTGGTGAGGATGGTGGTTATAAAGAGTTCATATCTACGGTCGATGGACTCATTATGGGTAGGCATTCTTTTGAGAAAGTATTATCATTTGACCCTTGGCCTTATGGTGAGCTTCCGGTTGTAGTGATGAGCAGCAAACCCATAGAAATTCCTATTCATTTAAAACATGTTTCAACCTCCTCCGAAACACCTATTGAGCTCGTGAAGCGCTTAACTGATGAAGGGTTTAAACATCTTTATATTGATGGCGGTATAACTGTCCAGAATTTTATAGCCGCGCATTTAATCCATGAATTAACAATAACCATCGCACCAGTATTGCTTGGTTCTGGTCGTTCATTATTTGGACCTTTGACGCAAGACCTTGAGCTGGAGCATCTTGAAACACGATGTATTGGCGGTGGCTTTGTTCAATTGAAATATCGAACTAATCCCTCAATCAAGAAAAGAAATAAAAACAACGTCTACCTTATTTATGATGAAATTTCTGAGTGGTTTGATAGTCACCGCAATAAAGAGCTCAAGATGGAGCAATTTTATTTAGAGCTATTAAAAAATCAGCTTCCATCCAAAGGAACAATTTTAGATGTTGGCTGCGGCACGGGCGAACCCATAGCACAATTTTTAATGAAACAAGGGTATAAAGTAACAGGCATTGATGCAAGTCAAAAAATGATTGAGCAATGCAAAAAACGATTCCCAACTGCAAAATGGCTACTTGCTGACATGAGAACTTTAGATTTTCAAGAGAAATTCGATGCAGTCATTGCCTGGCATAGTTTCTTTCATTTACCTTCCGAAGAACAGCTCCTTAACCTGTTGTATTAACAAGCTATTTCCATGAGCTCAAATCCAAGCATTTTAGCACGATTACTTAAATTTTTAATCAGTCTATCACGGTATTGTTTCTCATAATAATCTGCACCTGTCTCAACAAATTCGAGCTGTTTTCTGATCATATTAAACATAATAATGGCTAATTTATGAGCTGTTGCTGTTATTGCTTTTGGTGCACCTATGCGTGCTTTTAGTCTTCTAAAAAAAGCGCCCAATGCACTATCACTGTGATGAAGTGTACTAGCTGCCATACGCAAAGCGGAAGCTGCATAATTCCCCGTGCGTTTACTTTTACCGTTTAATATTTTTCCACCAGATACTTTGTTTCCTGGGCAAAGGCCTAACCAAGATGCAAATTGTTTGCTACTTTTCCATCGATTTAAATCCAATCCTATTTCAGAAATTATCTTCAATACACTATAAGCCTCAAGACCGGGGATAGTTGTAAGATCCACCCCAACCATCCTAATTAAATGTGAGCTTAAATCAAACGATGGTGCATTTTTGCTTTTTTTAACAGTTTTTTTATTTGGCTTCGTTTCATCAGTATTTTTTTCATTCTCATCAGTTTTTGCGTCTTCAAATAGTGAAAGTTTCTTTTCAATTTGTTCATCACATGCCGTGATTTTATTTTGATAAATATCAAAAAGCTCAAGTGCTTGGGACAAGGCGAAGATATGTTCATCACGATAATTGCCCGTTAATGATTTTTCAATGATTGCAAGAGGGCTTTTGCAACGATAATTACGATGTCTTGTTAATACTTTTGGATCTCGCTCACCGCTAACAATTGCACGGATAATCATCATTCCGGTTTCGCCAGTAATATCACTAATCACATTATGCAATTGAATATTCATTTGGCTTAACGCTTTTTGCATATGTTGAACATGTAAAGACATTTGCTTTATTAACACATTTCTTTGTCTCATGTATGCGCGTAGCGCGCAAATTTGTTCTGATGGGCGAAACGCTCCACTAAGCAAGCCATAAGTATGTAATTGCTGTAACCATTGGCAATCTAAAACGTCTGTTTTGCGACCGCTTACATTTTTTACATGTCGAGCGTCCACAAGTAATACTTCAAAGCCACGTGATTCTAATAATTCAAATAATGGAATCCAATAAACCCCTGTCGACTCCATAGCGACCGTTACTATCCCACAGGCCTCTAACCAATCAGCTAGTTCATAAAGGTCTGTCGTAAAACTTTGAAATTCACGGACATAGACATCAGCACAACTTTCCGGTACCGCTACAAAATGTGCTTTTGAACCAATATCAATCCCAGCTGCCATAGTATTAATATGTTGAAGGTGTTTTGGTAGGGCCGCCATATTTATTGGTTTTTTATTCTTTGACAGATTGGATTTTTTTGTGGTATTTTTGACCATATCATTTTTCCTGACTTAAAATTATAAAATGATATGTTGTGGAGCAGGGGTTGAATCAGCAACTATCTTCCGAACGGGATAGTACAAACGTACTTCACCAATGATATTGTCGTAAACCCCTGTAACCATACTCAGTGACTGGCACGAGGCACTAATGGAGAACCGGCTTTTACAACACAAACATATCGCCGGTTATTATATCAAAATACAAACATCATGAGAGTTATTCAGCCAAAACCATGGTTCGAGACGGCGCTAAAGCGCCTCCTCACCATGAACGGATCTAAGAAATCACTGTTCTTTTCCTATATTTTACACGAAGTGTTTAGGTTACTCATGACGATCAACGAAAAACATTAAAATCCCTTGCCTCTTTAGTGGAGCAAAATGGTTTATTAATATTTACTTCCGGACCGGAGTATGGAGAAGTTTGGGGTGATAATGGAGGATATGATTTATATCATGCCTCCCTTTCTTCCGAAGAATATACTCAAATCCTTCTAGAGTGCCATTTTAAAATCCTTGTACATAACGTTAGGGACCCGGAGTGTGGAGAAGCAACGGTTTGGGTTGCTCAAAAAAACCACCTTTGTCCAGGATAAAATGGAAAAGAAACTTATCAAAGCATCTTCAATGCTCATGCTCAATAATAATGAGATATCGATATTGTATTCCAGGCCAATAATTTTACATCATACATACGCTACTGGTAAAATCGGAAACCAAAACTTCATCCTCTAACACAATGACTATTGAACAGAATGAATTGGAGATTAAAAATAATGTCCAACAAAATGTCGGATGGGGACAACCTATTCCACTTTCTCCAATCTTAGCCCCTGACTGTCCTTATCCAGTTGAGGCACTTCCCCCAATTGTAAGAAAAGCCGTAATCGACTATCAACAATATGGACAGCAACCCCTGCCTTTGATTGCATGCAGCGCCTTGGCTAATATGTCACTATCATGCCAATCACTTGCTAATGTGGCGCGAGACAACTATTTAATTAGTCCAGTATCACTTTATTTTTTAATTGCCAGCGGCTCTGGCACCCGAAAAACTGCTGCAGATAATGTTTTTTCGAAAGCAGCGCGTCACTGGGAGACATTGATTCGTAAAAGGCGCGAGCCTGAAGTGTTATCAGCGCTAACGCAACATCAAGTATGGCAAATGGAAAAAGATAGTTTATTCTCTCAAATCAAACGTGCAACCTATACGGGAGAAGATTCTGATTATGCCAAAGAAATGCTTGATGAATTAATTCATCAAGAACCGGAAATTCCTTTACAACCCACTCTTTATTTTGAAGATGCTACCCAAGAAGCACTGGCTATTCATTTGGCCCAAGGCTGGCCTTCTGCTTCCTTATGGTCTGATGAGGCTGGTATCATCTTAGGTAGCCATAGCATGCAAGGTAATCCGACTCGTTTTGTAGCTTTGCTTAATCGTTTGTGGGACGGTAAGACATTCACCGCGCATCGTAAAACAACGCAAGGATTTACCATTGAAAATCGGCGTCTAACACTTAACTTGATGATGCAACCGCTTATCTTACAACAACTTACCAAACAAGCATCGGGTATCAGTCGACAAAGCGGTTTTTTAGCTCGTTGTCTTATGGCTTATCCTGCCAACAGTATGGGAAATCGATTTTACCAAGAACCGCCTGCTTCTTTACATTCTCTAACTCATTATGAGCAACGCATCACTGCCTGCTTAAATCAATCAGAACAATTAAGCCATCAAGGTTGTATTCAACTTCCATTGTTGAAAATGAGCATAACCGCAAAACAACAATGGATTTTATTTTTTAATGCGGTAGAAACAGGGTTAAAACCTCAAGGCCAGTGGGTCGATATCGTTGATTTCGCATCAAAAGCGGCTGAAAATACAGCGCGGCTTGCAGCACTTTTTCATCTCTTTGAAGGATGCCATGGGGATATTAGTGTAGAACATACCGAAAATGCCATTGAAATAATTAATTGGCATTTGCAAGAAGCACGACGAATTATGCCTACCGAAACCGTTTCTTTGCAGTTTTCCGATGCCGTCAAACTAATGGACTGGTTTATTGAAAAAAATATTAGCTCAACAACGTTACGAACCATTCAACAATTAAGTCCACTGCGAGATAAAATAAAACGCGACTTAGCTGTTGAATTATTAGTGGAACACAATCAAATACGCATTGTAAAATCAGGTTCAAAAACGATGGTGGAAGTGAACCCTCGTGCATTCAAAGTATAAGCTCAACTTGATAAATTAACTCTAGTACACCAATTAACAGGAGAGATTCGTGCCCTTTAATATGCTAAAAGAATGGTTGAACAAGGAAAAAGAACGAGGGATTGAGGATCCTTTCTGTGCTGTTTTAAGCACTTGTAGTAGCTTAGGCGATCCCCATAGTCGAGTGGTGGCCATTCGCGAAATTGAAACCGAGAGTCTATTATTTTTTACTCAACAAAAAACACGCAAGGTTGCTGAATTATTAAGTAACCCTAAATCCTGTTTAAATTTTTTATTTGCAATGCAGAGCCGACAAGTTATTTTAGAAGGAACAGCAATACCCATTTCCCAAGAAGAAAATGAGGCTTTTTGGAAAACTCTTCCTCGTGAACGCCAATTGAGATTCTCTGCTTATGCTCCTACTTCCGGCCTTGCCATTAAAGATCTAAATCAATTGGAAACTAGGAAAAAAGAATTGAGTGATCAATTTGCAAGCCTTCCTATCCCTATGAGTGAGTATTATTTCGGCTTTCGCTTTATCCCAAAAACATGGATTTTTTACACAGTCGGTTCTATTTCTTTTTCTGAGGTAATTCGTTATACGAAGATAGAAGGCTCTTGGAAAACAGAATTAATTTCTCCATAGGTGATATCATGTATATGCTATGTTTTTGTGTTCCAGAAACACATTTAGAAATTGTTAAAAATGCTATTTTTGCTACAGGGGCAGGAAGTGTAGATCATTATCAGCATTGTGCTTGGCAAACATTGGGCGAGGGACAGTTTATGCCATTACCTGGTAGCCAAGCTTTTATTGGAACAATCAATAAACTTGAAAGAGTGCCTGAATATAAAGTAGAAATTATTTGTACTAAAGAGCAAATCAAAGCTGCTGTTGCAGCCTTAAAGAAGGCTCATCCATATGAATCACCTTCTTATCAAGCTTTTCGCTTTGATATGATATAAACGGATCCTGGGTTAACTAATTAGAGATACAGATGGCTATAACTGAACATGTTAAATTTATAAAACCAATTCAGATTTTTGATTTAGATGGAACCTTGACAATAGAGTTTGACCATCATCAAGGAGATCTAACCGGAGAGAACTTAGATACTTATAATTATTGGCATAGGATCACAAGAAAACTTGCGCGTGATCCCGATGCATTTGACGTTCGTGAGAAGGCTTGGTTAGAAATGGTAATGGCTAATGAAGACCTCGATATGATTTCATCTTTAATTGAAAGAACACAAACTGAAATAGCAATGTTTGAAGAAAGTAATCAAAGTGATGAGGCAATTAGGAGACAGGCTGCACAGGTAACACAAATTTTTTTGGATAATGGTATTGTAGAGTTAGATGCCATTAGATACCTAGAATATCAATTACGTAAAAATGTTATCTGTGTTATTTCAACCGGAGGAGATGAAAGTGGAGCAGCCGGATTTGTAGATCAGCTTGTTGATTCTGGAGTTTTACCAAAAGAGTTAGCAGCCAAAATTCTTGTTAGCGGTACAAGAATAAATTGGAATAAAATGACTGTGGAACATTTAAATGTTGGCCCATTAAAATTGCGAGGGTTGGAACTGACTTTTCAAAAACCTATTCATGAGATACAAAATAGAACGCAAGCTGTTTTTGCTAATGACCCGGAACGAGGTGATCAAGCTTTATTAGATGGCTTTTGTCAGCATAGCTTTGTTAAAAAAACAATAAAAAATGAGCAGGCAGTTTTACCCTCTAATAATGTGTTTTTTCCAAATTGGGCTGAAATTTATGACTATAGAGATAAAATATGTGATTTACATGTGAGACTTATGCAAGAAAGTTGTAATGGACGTTAAATATTATTTTTTTTAAATATGTATTAATATTGTTCATATTTCATCGGAAGAAGCTGAATAAATTCTATCAAACCAGAACATAGCAACGTAAAAATGGCCATATAAGCGGTGATTACAAATTACATTATCACGGCAATCTTCATAATTTAGATATATGAGTTGATGTTTTATTTTTTTCTAGTTTCTCTACAAGTTCGGTAGCCAATGACTTGGGAGTACCATTTGCAGTATTGATTACAACATCAAAACTGAGTCCTTCATGAAGAGTAAGAGAAGCTCGTTCCTGATTTTCAAAAAATCCAAATTTTTCTGCTAACTTAGTGTATTTCTCAATTGTTTCTTTAGTTCCAATACGTGGTCGCTCAGAAGAATTTAATGTAGGCACATCGTCGTCAAGCTGTAATTTAACGGCACCACTCTCTGTAATGTTTGTTTTAACTAGTTCCCCATGGAACGGTTGTAATGCTTCAGGATCAACTGGATTTTCTATAAATAAAGAGTCTTCGGTTTTTTCTGTGTTTGCATGCCTATTTATAAAATCAAAAAGTTCAGTTCTTGATAATATATTTTTAGAAGAACTATCGAATTTTTTTTCTGCTGTTACTAATGCTGCTAGGTGATTAGCCGCAATCAAGCCTTCTCTTTGATCAGTGGGATTATCTATTTTCGCCTTGCGATTACGTTCTACAAGACGTTCATCCAGTTTTTGCAGAGGACAATATGCGAATACGAGAGAGGTTGTAAGCGTTTCACTTGAATTTTCTTCGCGATATTGGTTTGCACGGACTTCAAAACGCTCTACTAGCTCACTGACAGCCCCTTCTCTATCTGGTACAACATCCAAAATAATTGTCTTGTCTGCATTACTTGTTTTAAAAGTCTCATCATAAAGTCTTTCGATTAAACTTGAATAATTTGGAAATGGATTTTCTTTAAATACGTTATCAGCAATTTGGGTTGCTAATCGCAGATCGTGGGAAAGTGTAAGTATTTCGCTTTCATTAAATCCTGCTTTTTTTAATGCCTCTTCAAGTCCATCAAGCTTTTGATCTTGAAATTGTTGTGTAAGTTTATGCTCTCCTATTGATATATTGAGTAATCCAATACTCGCTAAATTTACCACCTCAGTTTCTGTCATATGAGTTTGAAGCTTGGGTATAAGGTTTTGTTTTTTTAATTCATTCAGGATGAGAGGGTTTATTTTTGCTGAATGCTCAAGCAGAATTTTCCCCCAAACTTCATCTACGCTGTTAGAGTTCCACTTATATGTTTCCACTAGCTCTTTACAAAGAGATGATTTTCCTGCTGATCCTGATCCCACTAAAAATACCACCTTCATAAAACACCATATTTTTGCTGCCAGTAACCTGATTATAGTCTAGGATTTAGTAAGTTAGATTCTCTTGAATTTTAACTGACCCAATCTTACGGTTCGTGTCATCAGGTGCTACTTGCCGATAATTTGTATTTAATAAAACCTATATGGCTCATATCATACCATTTATAGATAAAAAATACACGTCGTTCAAACCAGTGATTACAGTGAGGATTTCCAGATAAACAAAATCGCTACATTTGCTACACTTTCTTACTGGAAAATTAATTTCACCGAGGTAAGAGCCTTTATAAAAGGATTTTTGCACTATCTCTGTATCAAAATACCTCATAACACTGTAGCAGTAATAGTGCTACATAATCGCTACTCATTGCTACATCGTGCAGCCCTAAATATTTTCTTAGCTTAATTTCGTCTTTTGCTATTTTTCCTTTTTTATATAATATCCTTATAAATAAGGAACTCTTTTCAAAAAAGCTGAACTACAAAATTG